>NZ_DJIO01000001.1:0-6882 GCF_002433655.1 Thalassolituus sp. UBA6592
TGATAGAAACGGGTTTTCTTTTCCAACCCCAGGAAGCGGATGGCCTCCAGCAGGCGTAAAGTGCCCATACCATCAACATCAGCGGTGTACTCAGGTGACTCGAATGAAACCGCTACATGTGATTGAGCACCGAGGTTGTAGACTTCATCCGGCTGAACTTCCTGCAGAATACGCGTCAGATTGGATGAATCGGTCAGGTCGCCATAATGCAGGATAAAGTTCTTATTATCCGTGTGCGGGTCCTGATAGATGTGGTCGACGCGCTGCGTGTTAAACAGAGAAGCACGACGCTTGATGCCGTGTACTTCGTAGCCTTTTTCCAGCAGAAACTCAGCAAGGTAAGAGCCATCCTGGCCGGTAACGCCTGTAATAAGAGCTTTCTTTTTCATGGTATTAATCACTTCCAAACAAATCACGTGTATAAACTTTGCCACTAACATTATCTAATTCAGCAGAGGGCCGGTTCGCCACAATCACATCAGATATTTTCTTGAACTCTTCAAGGTCATTTACCACCCTCGAATTAAAGAATTCATCTTCGTCGAGTACAGGTTCATAAACAATAACCTCAATCCCCTTGGCCTTAATCCGCTTCATGACACCCTGTATCGCTGAGGCGCGGAAGTTATCGGAACCACTTTTCATAACCAGGCGATAAATACCAACTACTTTAGGGTTACGGCGGATAATAGAATCGGCGATAAAATCTTTACGGGTGGTATTAGCATCAACAATGGCGCGGATAATGTTATTCGGCACCTGTTCAAAGTTAGCCAGCAGCTGTTTGGTGTCTTTTGGCAGACAGTATCCGCCATAACCAAAGCTTGGGTTGTTGTAATGGCTACCGATGCGGGGGTCCAGGCCGACGCCTTCGATGATCTGCTTGGTGTTTAATCCGTGGGTCTCACAGTAGGTGTCCAGCTCATTGAAGTAAGCGACACGCAGGGCCAGGTAGGTATTGGAGAAGAGTTTTACCGCTTCTGCTTCTGTACTGTCAGTGAAGAGAACATCGATATTTTCTTTGTATGCGCCTTGCTTCAGCAGGCCAGCGAAGGTTTCAGCACGTTCGGATTGCTCACCCACAATAATGCGTGACGGGTACAGGTTGTCGTACAGCGCTTTGCCTTCCCGCAGGAACTCGGGCGAGAAGATCAGATTTTCACAGCCGGTATCTTCTTTCAGTTTTTTGGTATATCCAACCGGAATGGTAGATTTGATCACCATAACCGCATTTGGATTGATACTGTTTACATCACGGATAACGGATTCAACGGTTCTGGTATTGAAGTAATTGGTCTGCGGATCATAGTCCGTCGGCGTTGCAATCACCACAAACTCAGCACCTTCATAGGCTTCGTTCTTATCCGTGGTTGCTCTGAAGTTCAGTTCCTTGTTCTGCAGAAAGTCTTCAATTTCAGCATCAACAATAGGTGACTTTTTATTGTTCAGGAGTGCGACTTTCTCTTCAACAATATCCAGAGCGACAACCTCGTTATGCTGCGCCAGCAGCATGGCGTTCGACAGGCCGACATAGCCTGTACCAGCGATTGCAATTTTCATTCTTTATGTCCGAAGATGGCGGGGAAACCCCGCCGTATTAAATGATGTAAAGCCTGATCAAATACGCTTATTTGAGGCTTTTAATCCACTTAGTAAACTCAGCGCCTTCTTTACCATGACGCATTGAGTATTCCACAAAGGCTTTCATATAACCCAGCTTGCCGCCACAGTCGTGGGACTTACCAGTCATGTAGAAGGCATTGACCTGCGAAGACTTCATCAGGGTCGCAATAGCATCAGTCAGCTGAATTTCATTACCCGCACCAGGAGGCGTCTGTTTCAGAATATCCCAGATAGTCGCCGGTAATACGTAACGGCCCACAACGGCCAGGTTAGAGGGTGCTTTGTTAACCGGTGGTTTTTCCACCATGGCTTTGATAGGTAAGCTTTCACCGGGACTCAGCTCAGCGCCATCCAGATCAACAACACCGTATTTATCAACCTGGCTCTTATCCACGGCTTCTACCAGAATCTGCGATGCGCCGGTATTTTCGAATTCGCGGATCATGGCGGCCATGTCTTCTTTTTCAAGATCGGCTGACGCATCATCGATCAGGACATCCGGCAGCACGACGGCGAACGGGGCATCACCAACCAGAGGTTGTGCACACAGTACCGCGTGGCCCAGACCTTTTGCCTGACCCTGACGCACATGCATGATGGTCATGCCTTCCGGAGTAATGGAGCGAACTTCATCCAGCAGCTGACGCTTTACACGCGCTTCGAGCGTGGATTCCAGTTCGAATGAAGTATCAAAGTGGTTTTCAATCGCATTTTTGGAGGAATGCGTTACCAGAATGACTTCGGTAATCCCTGCTGCGGCACATTCATTCACCACATACTGAATCAGGGGCTTATCAGCCAGCGTCAGCATTTCTTTCGGAATTGCCTTGGAAGCCGGCAGCATACGTGTTCCCAGTCCCGCAACGGGAATGACTGCTTTTGTCACTTTTGCCATGTGTTATTGCCCTTTTCTTCTATAAGTTAATCGGATACCCATGCCGTGAGCCGGATCAACAGAATCCGGATACGGGTGTCTTCATCGGCAGATTCATCCTCAATCTGCCCTATTCTGAAGCGGAATATGCACGCTACCGCCCCAGGGTTACACGGCGATGATTCCCTGAGATCGCATTAAGCGTATTTTCATGCTGTCCTGCTTCAGGCTACAGCGAGTTCTTGCAAATCCAACACCAGTCTTTGCTGTTGATTCAGCAAAGTCAGAAATACGATCGCCCTGTGCTCGCCATCAAACTCTTCAAAAATGGCTTCATAAAGGCGAAATGGGCCTGACTCGATACGCACCCGTTGCCCTTTCATTATCGACTGTTGCTCTTCTGCCAAACCACAGCGCAGCTCAATATCTCGCACGATATCGTCCGCCAGCGTTGCAGGCTGATTACCAAAGGTAAGAAGTTTTCTGACCCCACGGGTAGACCTTACCCGGGAGATCAATGAAGGGTTATCTAAACAACGAAAAAACAGATAGCCTGGGAACAGAGGCGCCGGGGCTTTTTTTCCAGGGGAGGCAGTATTGCTATAGCGGGGACAGAAAACTTCTGCGCCCTGGAGATGAAGGTGCTCTTCAGCCCGGAGCTCCTGCCCCGGTTTGGTCTGAACAATGTGCCAATCCATTTCGCTCATAAGTCGTGCCGTAGTATCGCCGTAGTATCAGCGAAGTGATGTCAGAATATCGTGACACGCTGCTGCAGGGTCCGCCGCCTGAGTAATTGGACGTCCAATAACCATATAACTGACACCGGCTTCCTGTGCCTGAGGAGGCGTCATAATACGACGCTGATCCCCCGCATCACTGCCAGCCGGGCGAATTCCCGGTGTTACGGTCAGAAATTGGGGGCTACAGGCTGAACGGATCAGGCCCACTTCCTGTGCAGAGCAAACCACACCATGAAAGCCGCATCGTTCAGTCAGTTTCGCCAAACGCTCTACCTGAACCACAGGGTCAATATCCAGACCGATGTCCGCCAGATCTTCACGCTCCATTGACGTGAGTACGGTGACAGCGATCAGCAGCGGCTGATGGGATTTCTTTTCAACTTCTTCGCGCGCTGCTTCCATCATGCGGCGACCGCCGGAAGCATGAACGTTCACCATCCAAACGCCCAGCTCCGCCGCCGCACCAACCGCTTTAGCGCAGGTATTGGGAATATCGTGAAATTTCAGATCCAGAAAAACATCGAAGCCTTTATGCTGCAGAGCTTCAACCACTGAGGGACCGGCACTGGTGAACAGTTCTTTGCCGACTTTTACCCGACACTCTTCAGGATTCAGACGTTCAGCCATGCTCAACGCCTGATCAGCATCAGGGAAATCCAGGGCGACAATTACAGGGGATTTATCAGCAGCGGTTACCATCATAAATTCTTCACTAAAGCTCAAGATTACCCGGCGTCAGTTGCGGCATATAGGACTGCAGTGTTGACCAGTCCTTACAGCTTGGGCAGCGCCAGTGAAACTCTTTCGCTTTAAAGCCGCACGCGCCACAAATAAACTTGGGTTCGTGTTCAACAATGCGCCGCAGAATATCATACAGCACCAGTAACTGCGACTTATCGAGCTGTAAACGGTACTTAACAACCAACTCAACCAGGGCAAAAAAACCCTGATTTGACGGGGCTTCGGCCAGCTCCTGAAGCAAACTGGTCACGCCTTTTTCCGGCCCTTGCTGCTCAGCAATACACTCGGTACGGGCTGTCAGCGCTGGCACGTAATGACTGCTCTGCCAGTGACGGTCGAGATGAGAAATCAGACCATTCACGTCTCCAAGATCGTGGAAACTGCCGGTCATTTTTTCCAGCACCACGACGATGGCCTGAGTGTCGACTTCAACCGCTTTCAGGTAGCAGCGAATGGCTTCCCGGGCCTCATTCTGTGAGTACGCCAGATCGCCCTGCACGATATAAGCGCGGGCACAGCGGTTATCAATTTTCAGTGCCTGGCGGCAAAGTTTCTGGGTTTCGTAATAATCACCCGACGCGGTTGCCTGTACCGCCAGTTCACATACCGCCTGCGCTATCCGCCGTTCCAGCGCCGCACCGGAAGCCAGCTTTTTGCTGCGATACAGATCGAGAATTTTGCCCCACTCGCCCTCTTCCTCATAAAGCTCAACCAGATAGCGCGATGACTGCTCAAAAATACGGCCACGGGTATTCAGTAACTCAAGAAACAGGCGCTCAGCACGATCCAGCAGTCCGGCGTAGGAATAATCAATTGCCAGCTCCAGCTCAAGGATCATCTGGGTGTTTTTAGGCAACCCGGTGCGGGCAAACAGGGATTGATGGAGGTGCACCGCACGGTCCGCTTCGCCTTTCTCACGCAATGTGCGGCCCAGCTTCAGGAAGAGATCAACAGCATCATCGTCCAGTTGAGGGACGTTCAACAGTCGCTCCAGCGATGCGTCATTAGCCTCTGCTAAGAGAAACTCAACACTGGGGATCCAGTCAGGCTTACTCGCTTTTTTTCCACCTTTGGCAAAGCGATACCCCAACAGCCAGCCGATGGCAATGCCTGACAGCAGAAGCACATAGACCAGCAGGTTATCCATCATAAAAAGACCTAGGGAAGTTTATTCAGGCGCTGTTTGGTATCGGCAAGTTCTTTGCGTAACTGACGAAGCTTAAGGCGATAACGGGCGGCAGAAATCAGACCTGACATCAGGCCGGCCAGGGCACCAATGATCAGCATCGCACCCAACCAGATGGATACTGGCAAAGAGAAGGACTTCCCGATCAGGAAATCGAGTTCGACGTGATTGCTGTTGTGTGCAGAGAAGGCAAACGCATAAGCCAGCACAAGAACAAACAGCAGGACACTCAAAACGAGTTTGAGTTTTTTCATAAGTCAGGTTCCGGCGTTAATGCTCTTCAATATCATCTATACAGTCATTAACCTGATCACGGAGTTCCTTACCCGGCTTAAAATGCGGGACAAACTTCCCCTTCAGATCGACGGTTTCACCGGTTTTCGGATTGCGGCCAACCCTTGGTGCGCGATAATGAAGTGAGAAACTGCCAAAGCCCCGGATCTCGATGCGCTCACCGGAAGACAGTGTCTGCGACATATGATCAAGCAATGTTTTCACCGCCAGCTCCACATCTTTCGATGACAACTGCGGCTGTCGACTGACTATACGCTCTATCAGCTCAGATTTCGTCATAGCTTTTCCCTCCATGAGAACCAGTCCCAGGCACCCGCAAGGGCCGCCATTACCTAAGCGTAATAACGCTGTAGAAAATAAACTTAACTAAATCATGCAGTTAGCTAACCCCTTTTGCAAGCACTGTTTGTTTTTTGGACGCTTTGCCCGCTGTTTAACCCTAAATTTCATCATGGAATAGCAGTTTTTAATGCTATTGAAACCTGAACAGGCATTCAAAAATGCAGTATTGGGAAATTTCTGGCGAACAGAAAGGGCTGCCCTGATCAGGCCCGGGGCGCTTGCTGCATCGCCATCGTGATGTATGCGACAGCCAGCAGACTGCCGGAAACGGATCTTAAAGCACGTTATTGAGCTGCAAGAGATTCTGGGGATGGATGACAGGCATCAAAGATTTGCCGGGAGCAAAGCTTAACGCATGCAATGCGGCCCGCAGGGTGGCTGCCAGAAGTACCGGGGATGGATGGCAGACATCAAAAGTTTGCAGGGAGCAAAGCTTAACGCACGCAGTGCGGCCCGCAGGGTGGCTGCCAGGGATGGCAGACATAAAAAAACCCGCCGAAGCGGGTTTTTTGAATCAGAGGACTGAAGATCAGTCTTTCTGGTTCAGCTGCTCTTTGATCAGGTCACCGATAGTGGTAGGACCAGTCACTTCAGCGTCAGCTTTTTCACGCTGTGCTTTCAGAGCCGCTTTGTCTTCAGCGCTGTCTTTAGCTTTCACAGACAGTGCGATAGTGCGGTTCTTACGGTCGACAGTAGTGATAACTGCTTCAACGTCGTCGCCTTCGTTCAGCACGTTGCGGGCATCTTCAACTTTGTCGCGGCTGATTTCAGACGCTTTCAGAGTTGCTTCAACACCTGGTGCAACTTCAACAGTAGCTGCTTTGGCATCAACAGCGATAACTTTACCGCTTACCAGAGAGCCTTTGTCGTTTTCAGCTACGAACTCGGAGAACGGATCGCTTTCCAGTTGTTTAACGCCCAGGGAGATACGCTCACGCTCTGGGTCGATAGACAGGATAACAGTTTCCAGTTCATCGCCTTTCTTGTAGTTGCGAACCGCTTCTTCACCGCTGTCATTCCAGCTGATGTCAGACAGGTGAACCAGACCATCGATGCCACCGTCCAGACCGATGAAGATACCG
>NZ_DJIO01000106.1:0-7372 GCF_002433655.1 Thalassolituus sp. UBA6592
TTAGATGTTGTTGAACTGGTTAGAAGTGTTGACCGCCATGGATGGCGGAAATGCCGGAAACGCAGGACGCAGTCTTCCGGCCGTAGCACCACCGGCTTTCAGAGCTGGTTTTTACAAGAGGCACCAGCAAAGTCTTTGCTGCTGAATGCTCTGACGATGAGCCAATAAAAAAGGCGACCCGAAGGTCGCCTCTCTTAAGAACCGCTAATCAATTCAACTTAGATGTTGTTGAACTGGTTAGAAGTGTTCTTAGCACCACCGGCTTTCAGAGCGTTCTCACCAGCAAAGTATTCTTTGTGGTCGTCGCCCATGTCGGAGCCAGCCATGTTCTGGTGTTTAACGCATGCGATACCCTGACGGATTTCTTTACGCTGTACGCCTTCAACATAACCCAGCATCGCTTTCTCACCGAAGTATTCTTTTGCCAGGTTGTCAGTAGACAGCGCAGCAGTGTGGTAAGTCGGCAGAGTGATCAGGTGGTGGAAGATGTTCGCTTCACGGGAAGCATCCGCCTGGAAGCTCTGGATACGCTTGTCAGCTTCCATACACAGTTCAGAACCGTCGTAGTCAGCAGACATCAGACGATCACGGTCGTATGCAGAAACGTCTTTACCTTCTTCTTTCCAGCCATCGAACACCTGCTGACGGAAGCTCAGAGTCCAGTTGAAGGAAGGAGAGTTGTTGTAAACCAGTTTCGCATCAGGGTGAACTTTACGTACACCGTCCATCATGGCTTTAATTTCGTGAACTGTTGGGATTGCAGTTTCAATCCACAGCAGGTCAGCGCCAGCGTTGATAGCTTCGATACAGTCGAATACACAACGTTCCTGGCCAGTGCCTTTACGGAATTCGTACAGGCCAGAAGCCAGACGCTTAGGACGAACCAGTTTGCCGTTACGGCTGATCAGTACGTCGCCTTCTTTGGTGTCTTCCGCTGCAACTTCTTCAACGTCCAGGAAGGAGTTGTATACGTCGCCCTGATCGCCAACTTCTTTAACAACAGCGATTTCTTTAGTCAGACCAGCACCTTCGGAGTCAGTACGTGCAACGATAACACCGTCGTCTACGCCCAGTTCCATGAATGCATAACGCAGAGCACGCAGTTTGGCGTGGAAGTCAGCGTGAGGTACGGTTACTTTACCGTCCTGGTGACCACACTGCTTCTCGTCAGCAACCTGGTTTTCGATCTGCAGACAGCATGCGCCCGCTTCGATCATTTGCTTAGCCATCAGGTAAGTCGCTTCAGCGTTACCGAAACCGGCATCGATGTCAGCAATGATAGGTACGATGTGAGTTTCGTAGTTATCGATCTGAGCTTCGATTTCTTTTTCTTTAGCAGCGTCGCCAGCAGCGCGTGCAGCGTCCAGGGAACGGAACAGACCGCCCAGTTCACGTGCGTCAGCCTGACGCAGGAAGGTGTACAGTTCGCCAACCAGGTTTGCTACTGCAGTTTTTTCGTGCATAGACTGGTCAGGCAGAGGACCGAAGTCAGAACGCAGAGCAGCAACCATCCAGCCAGACAGGTACAGGTATTTACGTTCGGTAGTACCGAAGTGCTTCTTAATAGAGATCAGCTTCTGCTGACCAATGAAGCCGTGCCAGCAACCCAGAGACTGAGTGTACTTGGTCTTGTCCTTGTCGAACTCAGCCATGTCGCGACGCATGATGCCCGCGGTGTACTTAGCGATGTCCAGACCAGTTTTGAATTTGTTCTGCAGACGCATACGCGCAACAGATTCAGCCTGAATGGCAGACCAGGAATCACCTGCTTTGTCGAGAACTGCCGCTGCAGCTTTGATTTCGTCTTGGTATGACATGAGTCAATCCTTCAGTGTATGGGTGGGTGACGCTGCCCTGTCAGCCTCAATGACTGCGGGCTTTACGTTATTTGCAGGGGAATAGTATTAACTTAGTCCCCATAATTGAAATCAATAAGCTGTATATCTGACATTTTGCTGATGAATAAAGAGTTATATCAATATTGCTGCAGAATGCACCTACCCCAGAGCCCCGGATGACGGGCGCTGCAGCCTTTTCAGGCACTTTTCTGAGCTGGCTGCACGGGAATTCGTACGGTGAATGTTGTGCCTTTGCCCAGCTCACTTTCCACCTGAATATCGCCGCCATGCTCTTCTACGGCATTGTGGGAAATCGACAGGCCAAGGCCAGTACCCTGACCAACCGGCTTGGTGGTAAAAAAAGGTGTGAACAGATACTTCTGATGTTCTTCTGAGATGCCACAGCCGTTATCACTGATACTGACTTCCAGCCAGCGTCCGTTGACCCGGGTTTCAACACGGATCAGGCCGTTTTCTTCCACCGCCTGATCGGCGTTGGCAATGAGGTTAATAAACACCTGATTGAGCTTACCAAAGTAGCCTCTGATCTCCGGCAACTCGCCGTATTCGACTTCAACTCTGGAGTGGTATTTGGTCTGGTTATTGAGGATATTCAGTGCCGCGCGCAGGCATTCATTAACATCGACCGGCACCTTCTCACTGTCGTCCTGGCGGGTGAAAGATTTCAGATCCGATACGATCTGCTTAACCCGCTCCAGCCCGTCGATGGTTTCAATGGCGAGGTTCTGATAATCACTGAGCAGATAAGCAATATCGTGAATCATCAGGCCTTCGCGCCAGGCCGCCTGAATCTGCTCCACACTTTGCCCACCAGCAATTAACTGATCCGCCTGATTGAGAAAGCGCTGAATATCCTGCAACCCCTCCACCAGGCTGGAGAAATTACTGTAAATAAACCCCAGCGGATTATTGATTTCATGAGCTACGCCCGCCGCCAGCACCCCCAATGACGCCATTTTCTCTGACTGCACCATGGCGCGCTGCTGTTCATGTAAGGCGTCGTTGACTTCCTTCAGCTGCTCGTTGGAGCGATACAGCTCACGGGAGCGGTCTTCCAGCAGCTGTTCCGCCTGTTTGCGCAGCTGCTTTTCGCGCTCGTACGCTTTGCGGTAGTCGTCATTCATGCACTACTCCGCCACCCGTACATGAATACTGCAGTGATCTGCGCCATCATGCATACAGGGTGAGTGGTTCATTTCGATAAAAGAGCCATAATGCCGTGCACTGCCGCTGATCAGCCCCTCAGCCAGCCAGCACAGTTTACGTGGTGAGCGATAGTGCATGGTGATTTCATGCGGATTCGTGCGGTCGTAGGTAAAGTCCGGCAATTGCGCATCCGGATACAGTTTGCGTACTTCCATATGCACGATCTGATCAACGGAATAAAGAAAGTCCACCAGATTATCGGCTTCATCAAAAAACGCCGGAAAACGCTGATAAAATTCGCTTGCCATAAATTCGCCAAAACCGAATATCAGGGTTTCAGCATCCTGACCGGTGACCGTCACAGCGGCGTTAACCAGCGACGTCAGTTCCTCATCAGGATAGGTCTGGGTGGATACGTACATGCCTTCTGAGCCAGCCTCGTCCAGCACCGCATTCCAGCCTTCCAGGCCATACTGCTCTTCCACCATGTCGCGCAGCATATCGAATACAACACCTTTCATGATTCATCTCCCATCACGTTGGGGGCGGCATCATCGCTGAACACATAGATTTCAAGAGGCTCGTCCATTAACTGCTCCAGATGCTGCATCTTGCTGATAATGTCTTCATCCACGACATGATGTTTTTTCAACAGCACCATACCTCTGGCGCTGAACAGATCCCGCGACAGCACCATGCCGGGCAACAGTTCACCACTGTTCACTACCTGTTCACTGCTGTCCGGGTTGCTGTGCTGATAGCGGCGCGATACTTCGACAAATATCTTCACCACTCTGGGGTCATAACGTTTGCCCACCAGCGCTTCGATTTCACGCCGCGCCTGCAGCGGATTCGCCTTAATGCCATTAATGCGCCCGGCCAGCCAATCGCTGTAGTCGCGCACCACCGCCAGAATGCGGCTGCCCAAAGGAATTCTGTCGGCCGTCAGGCCATCAGGAAAACCCGAGCCGTCGTAACGCTCAAACTGATGGCGGATATAAGTACTGGCACACCGCAACGCCGGCACGCCGAACAGTGCAGCTTCCGCTAACAGAGGCCACTGACGGAATTTCTGCAGTTCAGTGTCGTCGTAATCGCAGTAGGGCTTGTTGAGCATGTCATCGGAGAACCCCAGACGTCCCAGCCCGGACAGCATCACTGCTTTACGCAGAGCGTCGGTATCGTCGCTGTTCATCTGCAGGCGGGTGGCAATTTCCTGCACCATTAAAGAATCGAGTAATGCCGCGCGGGAGTCCGGTGCTTCACGCTGCGCCGTCAGGCTGGAAACCAGCGTCACCATGTGTTCATAGCTGTAGCGCAGCTCTTCGGTACGGCGCCGCACCTTGCTCTCCAGCCCTGTGTTCAATGTTTCCAGCGCTTCGTTTTTTTCTTCCAACTCGGCGTTCAGTTGTTCGTTTTCCAGTTCGAGAAAACGCGCCTGCAGCAGTTCACCCACCACCCGGCGCAATTCCAGATCGTCCCAGGGTTTGTTCAGATAACTGGCAATCCGGCCTTCATTAACCGCCTGAATGGTCGATTCGAGATCGGCATAGCCAGTCAGCAGTACACGGCGGGTAGCCGGCCACTCTTTCGCCGCCTGCGCCAGCAGCTCTGCACCACTCATACCCGGCATGCGCATGTCACTGATTAACAGATCCACTGGTTGCTCGCGCATCATTTCCAGCGCTTCTTCGCCGGAGGGCGCAGTAATGATCTGCACCGACTCCTGACGCAGAGTGCGGCCAAGCGCTTTCAACACATTAGGTTCGTCATCCACCAGCAGCACTCTGGGGGAAAAGGACGAACTGAATACTGACTGCTCTGTAGACCAGACCATAAATAACCTCTGACGGTTTTTTATCCAGTCTAGACAAAGGAACTGATGCGGGGGTTAAGAAGGCATGATGTGAATGGCATTTAACCGCTGGTTAAATCCAAAGGTTATTTGAATGTATTTTTTAAAAACCTGAATGCCCACTCAAACAGGCAGATATTCAGAAAAAAGCAGATTAGTCAGTTATGGCAGCTTTAAAGCTACTGAAAAACACTAAAGTCGTTTACGCGGAATTTCATAATTTTTTGTAAACAATCACACATATTCTGCCGCGGCTACCGCACTGGACCAGGCCCACTGAAAATTAAAACCGCCCAGGTGGCCGGTCACATCCAGCACTTCGCCGATAAAAAACAGCCCTGGCTGCGTTTTACACTCCATGGTTTTAGATGACACCTCGTCGGTATCCACGCCACCGAGCGCTACTTCTGCCGTGCGGTAACCTTCAGTGCCCGCCGGTTTCACCCGCCACTGATGCAGGCCGTTAGCCAGCGCATCCATATCGGCACCGGATAAATCCGCCAGAATGGTTTCTTCTCGAAACTTGCCATCGAGCCAGTGCTCAGCAAACTTCTGCGTGGTTAATTCTGCCAGCCAGTTCTTTAAACGCACTTTCGGGCGACTGTGCTGTTGCTGACGCAGCTCTGCTGCCAGATCTTTGCCGGGCAGCAGGTCAAAGGTCACGCTGTCGCCGTCTTTCCAGTAAGACGAAATCTGTAACACCGCCGGGCCGCTCAGGCCCCTGTGGGTAAACAGCAGATCATCGGCAAAAAACTGCTGATTACATTCCACTTCGACAGGCAGCGATGTCCCGGACAGCGCGGCAGAAAGCGTTTTGTTGTGATCGGTTAAGGTAAAAGGCACCAGACCCGCCCTTGGGGCATACACCTTCAGGCCAAACTGGCGGGCAATGTCGTAACCAAAGCCGGTAGCACCCAGCGTTGGAATCGACGGGCCACCAGTGGCAATCACCAGCGACTCACACTGCACCTGATATTGCTCACCTGCCCTGGTATTAACAGCATCAAAAAGATAACGGTATAAATCACCATCCAAAGAACGTATCCCACTAACGGCAGTATCCAGACGGATCTCGACTCCCTGCTGCTCACACTCTGCCAGCAGCATATTCAGAATGTCCGAGGCCTTGTTATCGCAGAACAGCTGCCCGTCTTTTTTCTCGTGGTAGGCAATACCGTGGCTGTCCACCAGCCCAATAAAATCCCACTGGGTGTAACGGTTCAGAGCAGATTTACAGAAATGCGGGTTGTGGCTCAGGTACTTGTCCGGTGCCACATAGTAGTTGGTGAAGTTACAGCGCCCGCCACCCGACATCAGAATCTTCTTGCCGGCTTTATTGGCATGATCCAGCACCAGCACCCGGCGGCCACGGGCTGCCGCCTGAGCAGCACACATTAAACCGGCCGCGCCGGCACCAATTACGGTTACATCAAATTTCTGTAGCATTTCGGTCATATAGTCGTCATCTGAACCCGCATTATGCCATTAAGCCCGGCCGCTGGATGCAGATAACTGCTCCCGGCACACTGATAACGAGAGATGGAAGTATGGAGCTGTTTGATCGTCCAGGCCTGCTGCAGGCCACCGGCTTAAGTCCGGCCAAACTCAATCTGCTGCTGCGCCTGCTGAAAGCGCCTAAGCTCAACAAAATATACAATACGCTGGATCAGAAGCACGGCATCGACATGATCGACGAAGCCCTGCGTGCGCTGAATATCAACGTCGAGTACGACCTCGCCGCACTGGAGGCAGCGATTCCGGACGAAGGCCCGTTCGTTACCGTATCCAACCACCCGTTCGGCTTTCTCGATGGCGTAATCCTGCTGATGCTGGTGTGTCGCAAACGTCCGGAATTCAAAGCCGTGGCCAACTTCCTGCTGAGCTACTTTGCGCCCATCTCCGATCTGTTTATTACGGTCAATCCGTTTGAGAACTCCGGCCCGAAAGGCATGGGCGGTATGCGTAAATCCCTAGGACAACTGAAACAGGGCGAAGGCATCGGCCTGTTCCCCGCTGGTGAAGTCTCCACCTGGTACAAAGGCCAGAACGGCATTGCCGACCGTGAATGGTCCATGTCCAGCATTCGCCTGATCCGCAAAGCCGAAGTGCCGGTGATTCCTGTGTATTTCCATGGCCACAACAGCCGCAGCTTTCATATGCTGGGGAAAGTACACCCTTCATTACGCACCCTGCGCATTCCGGCAGAGTTTTTAAAGAAGCGGAACTCCACCATTCGTTTGGGTATTGGTGAACGTATCGAATGGGAAGAGCTGGCCACGCTGGAAAGCAACGAAGCCATGCGTACCTTCCTGCGGGAAAAAACCTATGCTCAGGCCGATAAATTTCTGCATTGAGGTTTATAACGGAATAAAAGCGTAGCGCCATGCGCCGGAGGATACGCCGGGTAACTCCGGCTTATCAATCAATCTGCAATGCGCTGTAGTGCTGTGGAGTGCAGTGCGATCCGGTGCAGTGCAGTGCGATATAGTGCGGTGGGCGGAGCCCACCCTTG
>NZ_DJIO01000072.1:0-14506 GCF_002433655.1 Thalassolituus sp. UBA6592
TTATGCTCTGTGGTACAGCGTTTTGCCATTTATGCAGGCAACGACGGCAGCGACGGTACAGCTAACGGTACCGGCCATCACTGCGGCAGCCGGTGTTCTGATCGCCGGAGAATCTCTCGATGCCCGCCTGCTGGTGGCATTTCTGTTGATTATTGGTGGTGTCGCGGTGTTTATCCGTTCTGCTTCTAAGAAAGATTAACAGTACGACTTATATGAATATGTTCTGTCGGTATTAAGCCGGGTAAACAAAAACCACAGCTTCGCTCTTTTGGGTGATGCATTACTTTTTTGAGGTGTGATGAGCCATTCTGAATCATTCTGGATAGCGCACCATTAATCATGAGTAGGGTTTATCAATATCGTAAATGTGGAATGACGCAGTTTTCTAATAAATAAAACTTAAGCTGGCTCATGATTTAAAACTAACGTCTTGTTGGGTCTTTGTTGTTGGGGTTTTATTGATGGGTTAGTAATTTATATTTTTTTTATGGGTGCTTAAATAGTACTTTACGTTCAACTGGATTATTTCTGGTTATTGATTCTGACTTTCTGAGTTATTTCGGATCTTTTGTTCTATATATTTTTAATCGATTTGTGAGGTTTTCAGGCCTGGTGTTTGTGTGGATTGCAGATTGTTTATATTTCGATGGGTGCGCCGTAATGAGTATGTTTTGGGAGCGTTGTTAGGTAGGTGTTTTTTTTCTGTATTTAAATTAGAGTATCTGTCGTATTTCTTTTCACAGTATTTATGAATGATGGATATGGATTGAGGTGTATACATAAACAGAATGCGTTTTATTGTCAGTTTTTGGCTGGCTTCTTTGATTCTGTTGTATTGTGCCTGCTCAGGTCGCATCGAGGTGTCAGACGACTTATGTCGGAGCCTGGCTCCCGCTTTTTTTGAATGATTGAAATTAGGGATGAGTAATGAAAAACGGACAAAATAACATGCTTGCACTGGCCATTGTCAGTGTCCTGGTTGGTATGACTTCTGCCGTAGGTGCCGAACCGGTTGATTTAGGGCGGAGTGACCTTGATATTGATGTTGAAACTGAATCTTCTGAATATTCTTTTGACGACGTTTTCGGGGGATGTGGTTTTGATGTTGAAGATATCAACGGAAACTATGATGCCAGCGTGGATGTCAGTGCGATTGGTGATGCTATTATAAGAACTGATTCCAGAACTTACGATGATGCATATGACTGTGCATTTGGTTTTGCAGTTGGGGATATAACTGTCGGTGTGTCTGGTTACGAAACTCCGGATGCTATCGTGGAAAAAACTGAAGATAGCTCTGGTAACATCAAGGTAGAAGGTGGACTGCAGGAAAACCTTACAGAAGGTGTTGATGCACGGATGACGTATAGCTTCTTCAGTGACCGACCTGTGGTCCGTGTTCTGTACACACTCAGTAATACAACCTCGGCCGATATTGCTGAATCAGTTTATATTGGCGGTAACTACGGTTCTGATGGTAGTACTACGCTTGAAGCGACATTCAGCGGCCAGTTAAACCCTGACACCGAAGAGCTGGATATCTACAGCAACGACCTCTGGTATATGACCAGTGATGACGATTCCAGCGACCCAATACTGACACTGACAACTCATGGTAGCTACGCTGACGTCGTTCCTGTCAATATCATGAAGCCTATGGATGGGTCTGATGACTTTTTGCTGCAGTATTCTGTTGTCATTCCTGCCGGTGAAAGCATCATTATTATGATCTTCTCTGAAATGACCGCATACGATAAGGGCTTTGATCTCGGGATTGAGTCTGCCACTCAGTCAGCTGCAGACTTTGAGTCACTGGAAACACTGGAGAGAGCTGGCTTGCTGGAAGGCATGAGTGAAGAATCTTTAGCATCTCTGGTGAACTATGCACGATTGGAAGGAGGGGGTGCAGAAGAGGAAGAGGTTGTTGAGGAAGAGGCAGAAGTTGTTGAAGAAGGGGGTGGAGTTGCTGAAGAAACAGAAGAACTTACTCCTGAAACACCAGCAGATGATAACGTTTCCAGCGGTGGCAGTTCTTCCGGTGGTGCTCTGAGCTTCCCATTACTGCTGATTGGTGGTCTGCTGGCTTTCCGCCGCAAACGCGCTTAATCATCCGATCATTTAACAGCCGCTTCTGCGGCTGTTTTTTTTATCACCTTTCTGCCTCATTTGCCCCCTCTGTTTGTTTAATGGCGTCCATCCCGTCATGACAAATATCATCTCTGTCAGGTTCCTCTTGTCAGTAAACAGCACATGCTGACAAATTTCTTTGTTGGTTGATCTGTCATTCGTTTATTGCTTATATTGGCGGATCTTTTATGCCCTCTATATATCTGGTATTGGCAGGACGCTATGACTTTTCTTATGTCCCTCACCTCAGTTCGCGACAAAACCTTGCGCGGTTTATTTCTGTTAATCGTCTGTGGCATGGTCAGTGCCTGCAGTGCATTAACCAGCTCACAGCAAAAAGCCACGCATTCTTATGCGACTTCAACAATGGAACTGGGGCAGTTCAGTGCCGCTGAGTTCTCGCGCATTCAGCAGAATATAGTGCAGATGAATGCGCTGCGTTTTGCTCTGCAACGGGATAAAAAAGTTAAGGACGCGGATTTTTACCGCACTGTTCAGCCAGATGACATCAGCAGCCGCATTGCGGCAGCCGACGCGCTTGCCGCTTACGGTCTGTTGCTGAGCACATTGCTCAGTGAGAATCCGGCAGGCGATCTGGAAGGTGCCGCAGAAAAGTTTGCTGATCATTCGGCTTTTGCCCTGGGCGATGACTTTGATGAAGATAAACAGAAAGCTGTGAAATCTCTGGTTGAGAAGATAGGCTCATTCTGGATTGAACGGCAGCGGGCGAAAGCACTGACGGTTATTATCAGTGATTATCAGCCTGTGGTTGATCAGCTGGCGGGTTTGTTGGCTCAGGATCTGACGCTGGCTAAGGCTGAGAGCGGTGCTGAGCCGGGCCTGTTGTACGCTTATCAGAGTGTAGCGAAAAGTCTGAAGAATCAGGCCTGGCTCATCGTTAATGGCGGTGAGAACTACAACTACGCTGAGCGTAAAGTTGCTGTGGATGCTTTGTTAACTGCTGAGCAGGCAATGATGCGTATTAAGAGCCTCAGCGCTGCCAGTGACAAGGTGTTAACCGGTTTGCAGCAATCCAATGCGATTATCGTGCAGGTGCTGAAGGATAAAGATTATACCTTCAATGATATTAAAGCATACGCCAAAGACATCCGTGATCTGGCCCGTATCTATCGTTCGCTTGCCGCGTCGTGAATAAGGAATTACCCATGATCGAATTACTTGCCAGCCTGGAACAGACCATAGAGCAACTGGAAATCGTACGCGACAGCAGCGATAACGTGAATGTGGATCTGATCCGCCAGATCAGTGATCTGTATGACCAGCAGCAGCGGCTGCTGGAAAGTGAAATATCGGCGCAGACGGAAGCCTATCAGCAAGCTACAGTGGCGATGAAAGCTGCCGCTGACAAAGCCAATGGCGAGACTCAGGGCCTGTCGGATGTGGTTGGTCTGGTGAAGCAGGTAGCTTCTGCACTTGAAGCCGTAGAAGGTCTGCTCGGTTAATTATGCTGCAGGCGATCGTTACTTATCTGCGGGCCGCTATGGCCCTGAGTAGTTTTATGCTGGGCTGCTATCTGATTTTGGATCTGTTGCTGGCCGGGTTTTCAGTATGGGTCCTGATTGTTGCCGTATTGGCCTTTGTCGCAACGCATTTTCTCTGGCCAAAAGGGGAAGAGCTGAACTCTGATGTTCTGGATGTGATCGGTGATCTGATTGATCTGCCATACAGGTTGATTGCTCTGATGCTGCGTGGGGTAGTTAATATCGGTAAATCCGCCGATGATATAGCCCCCTGAATCAGGCTGAAAAGAAATACACAGAAAGAAAATCATAAAAGGGCATACCATATGGCATGCCCTTTTCTGTTCACTCAACCGGTTTCTTTTTCTTCTTTGGTTTGCGGAAACGCGCGTCTGGCCCGGCCAGCATGGCGACCAGCGGATTCTGAGCGTAAACGGATTTTTTCAACACCAGTGCGAGGGCACAGCCAATAAAAAAGCCGCCAATATGCGCACGATAGTCGATGCCACCACCTGCGCTGGCCATCCCTAAGAAATTAAGCCCAAGCCAGCCAAGAAAGTACAGCCATACCGGCAGTTTGATCTGCCAGGCAACGATCATGAAAGAGAAGCGGGCATAGGGAAACCAGAGCATATACAAACCAAACAGACCGGCAATCGCGCCGCTGGCACCGACACTGGGAATTGTGCCGAAAGGGTTACCTATCACACTGAACAGGCTGGCACCCAATCCCAATAACAGATAAATCCCCAGATAGCGTTTGTGCCCCACCATGCTTTCAATGTTGTCACCGACCACCCACAGGAAGTACATATTACCAACCAGATGCATAAAGCCTCCGTGCAGGAAGGTTGCGGTGATCAGAGTCCAGATATGGACGCCGTGAACAATGTCCGCCGGGCGTGAGGCAAACAGGGCGAAAATGCTGTTCATTAATTCCGGATCGGTTGCATAGGTGCTGAAAATAACAATATTCAGCGCCAGTATTATCCAGGTCACAAACGGCGTTATTCGGGGGCGCACGTTGTATTCCACTGGCATACGCGCCAGAAATTCAAACAGCCAGCTTTTCCAGCTGACGCCCTGATTGATTTCCGCCAGAGCCTCTTTTAACAGAGGTGAGTGGCAGACTTCATCCAGCTCATGTTTATCAATCCAGGTGCTGTTGCAGGGGTGGCAGATATCAACCTCTACTTGATAATCAGGCAGCAGGTGATAACACTGCATTTTTTCATTGCAGGACGGACAGCTGCGGTCAGAGATCCCCAGTGGTGCTCCAAGGTTACGGATAAAATCCGGATCGTCATCACCATTGTCGAAATCCGCAATTGCGGAATTCAGTTCGTGATTCTGGAACCACAACCCCTCGCAACTCGGGCAGCTGTCAATGTTTTCACGTGCATAGCGGGCGCGGACCAGTGCGGTGGTCGGACAGTGCGGGCAATACGGGTTCATGGGGTTATTGCGCCTTATCTTTGTCAGCCGCGTTTGCCGTTGCGGTTTCTTCATACGCCACAGAATCTTCGACATCCATGCCGGCGTCTTTCAGCTCCTGAGCCAGCATGCGTGTATTATCGGCCAGTTTTGGCAGTACAACATTCTCAATATGATCCAGTTGTTCTGTCATCAGCTTGCTGGCATAGCTGGGGCCATAAGCCCAGGACAGGCGATTGGCCATGATCAGGTCAATATCGGCATAAAAGCCCTGAATTTCACGCAGAAAATAGGATGGCGTTTCCAGCGTTGATGGCGAATATTTCATTGATTCCCACACGAATCTGCGCAATGCCGGAGTGTTTTTCTCCAGCTCCTTTTTCTGCAGAGGGCGGCTGAAAAATTCTTTGTTGTAAGTGCGCAGCAGGCGAACATTGGCATCTACCTCATCATATAACGACTGACGCAGATAGTAGTTGGATTCTGTGCTGGTCAGGTTGTCGAATTCAATCGCCTGCTGCAGGCCCGCCTGAGCGGCCAGATAGACACCGGCGACAGTGGCTATGATCATAAAGATCTGGCTGATCCAGAAGCTGGAGGTTTTCAGGTCGGAGTGATCGGCGTTGGCCAGTTTCTCTTTAATTGCGATACCGGCTGCTGCGGATTTTATACCGGGCATATTGCTGTCCATTTATATGATTGTTTATTTCGGCGGGTATTATATCGGCAGATCAATAAAATCCTATTTTATTCTGTTAGCGGATAACTCAGATATGGAGCTGAGATCTGCAATCGCAGTTTACAGTTTGACGTTTCAAATCCGGATTACAAAGCCAGGTTATAAATACCGGTTTTCAGTAATTAGCGCTTACATGCCGGTGTTTAACGGAAAGAGGGAAATAATGCAGAGCGGGGTGGCGCACACAATAGCGGACCTGGCTAGAGCGGACCTAGCAAGCCGGACCAGGCAGGCCCGGCATTTACAGCTTTTACTTAATCGCTGATCACAGGATCAGATGAGCAGCTTTTGGCTGATCAGATTGCCTTAGCAAAGTACAGCTCAGTATTCGTACACTCAGCGACTTCATGCATATAGTCGAGCAATGCCTGCGGAAAATTCAGGCCACGTACCATGCTCAGGTTACGCAATAACGGGAATATTTTAACGTCATCCCAGCTGATGGTTCCGTTATGCGCTGATGGTTTCTCTGGCGCCGGCAACCATTGCAAAACAGCTTCCGCGGCAGGCTGATGGATTTTGGTGTCTGCCATTGCCTGGGTGAAATCAAATCCCAGCGTATTTTCTTTATCCTGTTTATAGGCATCAATGGCTTCCCCGGTTGTGAACTCAGGCAGCCCCAGTGCCATTGCCCGCGGCATGATCAGGGCATCAAAGGTCTGGCGGTGATGCTCGAGGGTGGCGATTGCGGTATTGGCGGCATTTGCTGCGCGGATTGTTTTATCCACACTGCCGACCTCATCCAGATGCGACAGGATGGCATCCAGTCCGCTGACGCTCAGCTCGTCATTAACGGCCAGCACCGGTGGCTTTTCTTCTGGAAGATTAATTGCAGTGCCATTGTCTTCGCTTGCCATTCCACTTTTGCCGGAATGCAGAGGGTAATGAATACTGAGCGGGAGATCTTTGTAATTGGCCACCATTAAGGTGCGCAGGCACTTCGGGCAATGGTGGTAGATATAAAGTTTCATTGTCTGTCTCCTTTGCGGGCTCTTATACGGCCTGTCTGCGGAGATAGTAGGTCAGCTTAAAACTCAGAAAATCCACTTAGATCAATAACTGATGAAACCTTACAAAAAAGCTGGCCATAGTTCGTGCCAAACAGTCGAAACAGACCTTGCATCATACTTTTGGCGGATATAAAAATCGTTATAATTCAATGGATTGCAGGCACACGGTGGAACAGTCGGGCGACGCTGGTTTATGCCAGCTGCGGTTGGTGACAGCTGACATACAAACAGCGCGGTGAGCAGGCTTTACGCCTGCTTTGCGTTTGATCGGGTCAGGCCGTTGATGCTGAACTAATCCTCACCAATAAAACCACCGGTCTGGTGATCCCACAGCTGAGCGTAAATCCCGCCTTTGGCGATCAGTTCCTGATGCGTGCCCTGTTCGGCGATACGGCCGTTGTCGAGTACGATCAGGCGGTCCATGGCGGCAATGGTGGACAGCCGGTGAGCAATGGCGATCACGGTTTTATTTTCCATCAGACGATAGAGGCTTTCCTGAATCGCTGCTTCCACTTCCGAATCCAGTGCCGAGGTGGCCTCATCCAGAATCAGAATCGGTGCGTCTTTCAACAGCACACGGGCAATGGCAATACGCTGGCGCTGGCCACCGGACAGTTTGACGCCGCGCTCGCCGACCTGGGCATCAAAGCCTGTGTTGCCATGGGGGTCGGTGAGATCGCGGATAAAGTCGCTGGCTTCGGCCTGAGCCGTGGCACTCAGCAGTTCTTCTTCTGTGGCGTCCGGGCGCCCATAGAGGATGTTATCGCGCACGCTGCGGTGCAGCAGCGAGGTATCCTGGGTGACCATGCCGATGTGATGACGCAGCGAATCCTGAGTAACCTCGCTGATGTCCTGACCATCAATCAGAATGCGGCCGCTGTTGACGTCATAAAAACGTAATAACAGATTCACCAGGGTGGACTTACCGGCGCCGGAGCGTCCCACCAAGCCGATTTTTTCTCCGGCACGGATATGAATATCCAGATCATTAAAGACCTGTCGTTTTTGCTGATCTTCGCCGCCTTCGTAATGAAAGTTCACGTGTTCAAGGCGGATATCACCGTGAGGAACGGCCAGCTTAGCGGCGTCTTCAGTGTCCTGAATCTGCTGCGGATTGGTGAGCGTGTTCATGCCATCGGCAACGGTACCTATGTTCTCAAACAGCGCGCTGATTTCCCACATGATCCACTGCGCCATACCGTTAATGCGCAGCGACAGCGAGATGGCAATGGCGATAGCACCGGCGGTGACACCGTCGTGCATCCACAACCAGATCGACAGCGCAGCAATGGCAAACAGCAGCAGGTAGTTAACCATATTTACAGACAGGTTCAGCCAGGTGACCAGCCGCATCTGCTGATGCACTGTGGTCATAAAGCCCTGCATGGATTCTTTGGCGTATTCGGTTTCACGATCGGTATGGGCGAACAGCTTAACGGTCTGAATATTGGTATAGCTGTCTACCACGCGCCCGGTCATAACCGAACGGGCATCGGCCTGAGCTTCGGCCACGCGTTTGAGTTTTGGTACAAAAATGAGCTGTACGACCACGTACAGGGCCAGCCAGGCAATGACGGGAATAACCAGAATAATGTCTGAACTGGCGATCATCACCAGTACGGAGATGAAATACACCAGAATGTAGACCATCAGGTCCATCAGCTTCATTACGGTCTCGCGCACGGCCAGTGCCGTCTGCATCACCTTGGTGGCCAGCCGTCCGGCAAAGTCGTTCTGGAAGAAGGTCATGCTCTGGTTAAGCAGAAAACGGTGGGCGAACCAGCGGATACGCATCGGGTAATTGCCCAGCAGTGTCTGATGCACAATGGCTGCGTGGAGAAACACTACGGCAGGCATCACAACCAGCAATACAATGGCCATGGTCAGCAGGCGTCCGCCTTCTTCGGCGAATAATGAATCCGGATTTTTACTGGTCAGCCAGTCCACCAGATCACCCATAAAGCCGAACAGCATCACTTCAAGAATGGCCAGGGAAGCTGTCAGGCATGACATCAGCAGCAGAGGCGCTTCTGCACCATGGGTGTAATGGCGGCAAAATGCATACAGCCCTTTCGGCGGCTGTTGCGGATGCTGAGGCGGAAAAGGGCTGATGAGTCGTTCAAAGAATCCGAGCATAAGAAAATTAAGTGCTTTAAAAACAGGCGGCTAACAGTAGCCGGGAATGGCTGCGATTGTAACCGCTATCCGGCTGATTTGATTGTTCTGTCGGTGATATTACTCAGTGGTTTGCACGGCCCTGGCCGGTCTTCGCACTTTACACATCAATACAGGCCGAAGCCTTGATTAATATGACTCATCAGATAGTCTCAACGATCACCTTAGCTGATCGTCATGACAAGGAAAAATCACTGTACTCTCAGTGAAAACAGCCTATCTTTGCGCGCCTGTAAGGGGGGCTGCGAAGAGCGCTGAACCCGTCATGAATAAGTCTGATCGCTATAACAGATTAAGGAGGTAGCGAGCCTAATGGTTGTAAAACCTGAAGATTATTACGATGAAGAAACCTTTGCCCGCCTGAAAGCATTTGCTGACAAGCAGGAAACCCCTTGTCTTGTTGTGGACAAGCAGACCTTTACCCGCCAGCTGGATGAGCTGATGGGCTGCTTCCCATACGCTAAGACCTACTACGCAATTAAAGCCAACCCGATGCCGGAACTGCTCGAAATTCTGCGCGACCGTGGCTGTAACTTTGATGTGGCGTCGCGTTATGAGCTGGATAAAGTGCTGGCTCAGGGTGTAAGCGGGGATCGTATCAGCTTTGGTAACACCATTAAGAAGTCTCGTGATATCCGTTATTTTTACGAGAAAGGCGTACGCCTGTTCGCCACCGACTCAGAAGCGGACCTGCGCAACATTGCCAAAGCGGCACCGGGCGCAAAAGTATTCGTACGCATTCTGACCGAAGGCTCGCAGACTGCTGACTGGCCACTGTCACGTAAATTCGGCTGCCAGTCCGATATGGCGCTGGATCTGTGCATTATGGCACGTGATCTGGGTCTGCAACCGTACGGTATTTCTTTCCACGTGGGTTCTCAGCAGCGTGATATCGGTGCCTGGGACTCTGCGATTGCGAAAGTAAAAGTAATTTTCGAACGTCTGAAAGAAGAAGACGGTATCGAACTGAAGATGATCAACATGGGCGGTGGCTTCCCGGGTAACTACATTACCCGTACCAACGATCTGGAGACTTACTCAGCTGAGATTACCCGTTTCCTGAAAGAAGACTTCGGTGAAGAGCTGCCGGAAATTATTCTGGAGCCAGGTCGTTCACTGGTTGCCAACGCCGGCCTGCTGGCCAGCGAAGTGGTACTGATCAGCCGTAAAGACCGTAATGGCCTGCACCGTTGGGTGTATGTCGACATCGGTAAATTCGGTGGTCTGATCGAAACCATGGACGAAGCCATTAAATACCCGGTTTTTGTTGAAAAACAGGGTGAGGAAGAAGAAGTGATTCTGGCAGGCCCGACCTGTGACAGCGCTGATATTCTGTATGAAGATTACAAATATGAGCTGCCACTGAATCTGGCCAGCGGTGATCGTGTGTACTGGTTCAGCACCGGTGCTTACACCACCACCTACAGTGCTGTGGAGTTTAACGGCTTTCCTCCGTTAGCATCCTACTGCATCTGATTTACATTTTTTCTGCATCTGTTCAGCGCTGCGGCGAAGCCAATATCGCGCTGCAGCAGACAGATGATCGCGAATTCCAGTCGCCCCCGTTCTGACCGGGGGCAGTCCGGCCCGCACCACATCCTCAGATGAAGTAAAAACCGCCGCAATGGCGGTTTTTTATTGCCCGCCGTTTGCTCTGCGCAAACTGAACCATCTCCGGCTTATTGATACAGATGCTTTTTTTGCCCTGACAGAGTCGTTATTCTGCGCTGCATCTGTTATCCGGCGGATATTGTCTGCCCGCCGTATGCACAGACTGTTGATTGCAATTTTTTGCAGGGAGGCTGCCTTTGGCACAGGTATCACTGGAACTGATTATTAATGGGCTGACGATTGCGGCCGGTTCAGCGCTTATCGTTGAGCGGTTTACCGAAATTCTGAAACAGGTGAACGATAAGGTCAGTCAGTATCTGCTGGCCAAAGATGCAGAAAAATCCCGCCAGCAGCGTGATGACGCTGCACAACGTTATCTGCAGTCTCTGGCAGACAAAGCCGGCGAAGAAATTCACGATGATTTCGAGCGCTATGCCTCTGTGCTGTATGTGCCGCTGACGCCAGTCAGTGAACGCAGAGCGGGTTTTAAATTATTCGTTCTGATTGCCCCCGTGCTGCTGGGCATCGGCCTTTCATTCAGTCTGGATCTGCATTTAATGGCGATGTTTCTCGGTGGTGTTCACACCGGCTGGCTGGATACTGTGCTCAGCGGTATTCTCATTGGTGGCGGCAGTCAGCCGGTGCATGTACTGCTGCGTTTTCTCACCACCCGTAAACTCACCGATGAAGAACGTCAGGCGTTGCTGCAATCGGTTGATCCGGCGCAGGAGGTGGCTGGGCAGAAAGCCGTTCCTGTTAGTCTGTTGCCGGGCGATGATACCTTCCGCTGGCTGGATATCAGCTATGAAGGAGGGGTTAAACCGGAAACGCTGGAGAACGTTCACCGCCGCCGTCAGGACCCGGATAAAATCGTAGTGCATCATACTGCGATGAACAGCGATCTGAATTTTGCCGCCATTGTTGATGAGTTTCTGCTGAAAAAGAAATGGCTCACCGGCTATCACTGCGTGATCATGCCGGATGGCAGCATCCGTCCGTTCTGTCGCTGGGACCGCACTGGGAATCACGCCAAAGGACATAACAGCAATACGCTGGGGGTTTCATTTCACGGTAATTTTCATAGCCAGCCGGGGGATGCCTGGTCCAACCATGATGGTCGTTACGGCAATACGGTACCGACCGAAGCTCAGCTGCACGCAGGCGCACGGCTGATCGCACTGTGGCGCTCGCTCTATGCCGATATGCCGGCAGAGGTTAACGATGGTGTGGTGCAGCATGGGCAGCTGGATGGTGCATCAACCGTATGTCCGGGCAACCAGTTCCCATGGCAGGCATTGCTGGATCAGGTAAAGAAATTTGAAGCTAACTGGCAAGCTTCGCCAACAGCACAGGAAAAGCTGGCTTTATTCCGTCGCAAACCCTTCCTGTATGTTGATGCGGATAAGTATCAGGCCATTGAAGCGCCAGTGCCGGTCAATAAAACAGCTGTGACACAGGAGGCCTGATGATGGATGTTTTTGACTCCGCACTGATTATGCTGGCCGGTGCCCTATTCTTTTCTATGTTGATTGAGCGTCTGCTGCAGATCATCAAAGCCGTTTATGATTTTCTGGAAGTTCACTATGGCTGGGGAGAGCACTGGAACCGGCGTGCACTACAACTCAGTGAACAGATTCATCATGCGTTGCAGGGGAATACGGTGGAAAAGGCGTTGGGTCAGGCGGCTAAACATTATCTGAAAGACGACTATCCGGGACTGGATGGCGTCAAAGCGGTATCGGCTGATGCGTTGCGCAGTCTGGCGGTCAAAGCCGTGTGTAAAATTCTGGCGGTTACTCTGGGGGTTGTCATTGCTCTGCTGTTGGGGCTGGATATGTTTGCTCTGATCGAAGAGCTTAATAAAGCGGCTTTAGCCGATGCGGAACTGACGACTGTGCAGAAATATTTTTCTGCTCAATATATTCCGGGCTGGCTGGGTCAGGTGGTCAGCGGTATTGCCATTGGTATTGGCAGTGGCCCGGTGCATAAACTTATTTCAGCACTGGAGCGCAGCCGGCAGCAGCGCAAAGATACCTGATAGATATCTGATCAAAATCAGACAGTAGGCTATCTGGTTTAACGTTCAGACACTGCGTACGTCAGAGTACGCAGTGGGCAGCCCGGGGCAGAAAACTGAGCAAAAAGCTGCGCAGAAATCCGGGCAGAAACAAAACAGCGGATTTCTATTCTTCCCCCATATTTTCCACCACATAATCAATAAAGGTGCGTACCTTGGCCGACATGTGTTTGCGGCTTGGGTAAATCAGGTAAATATCAATCGGACTGCGCTGAAAATCCGGAAACAATTCCACCAGTTGTCCACGTTCAAATTCGTCACTGAACAGAAATCCCGGCATGCGCGCAATGCCATGACCAGCAAGACATAATGCCAGCTCCATTTCCGATGTGTTCACCGCCACGCGGCTGTTTACCTCGACATTAATTTCCATTCCATACTGATTTTTATATGGCCACTGGCGCGGATTTTTCAGATAGCTGTAGGTAATGCACTGATGATTGATCAGTTCATCCGGATGCTGTGGCGTGCCGTACTTCTGCAGATACGCCGGTGACGCCAGGGTGATGGCGCGGGACGACATGACTTTACGGCTGATCAGGCTGGAGTCTTCCAGTTGTGGCGTAGCGCGAACCACCACGTCAAACCCTTCGGCAATCAGCTCCACTTTGCGGTTGTTCAGGTCGAGGTCGAGATCCACCTCGGGATAGAGGTCGAGAAAGCCGGAAAAAATATCCTGCATACGCACGACTGCCAGACTGGACGGGCAGCTGATGCGCAGAGTGCCGGTAGGGCGCAGCTGGTGGCCGAGCAGGGCATTCTGTACCTGATTGGCGTCGGCGATGATCTGCTGGCACTGCTGATAATAGAGCTGGCCATCGGTGGTCAGATGCAGCGAACGGGTGGTGCGGTTGATCAGGCGTACGCCCAGACGCTCTTCCAGGCGGTTGATCTCTTTGCTGATGTAGGACGTGGAGTGCCCGGTAACATCCGCGGCTTTGGTAAAGCTGCCGGCATCGATCACCGTGGTAAAGATCACCATACCGTCCAGCAGCTGAGGATTGTAGGCCATGGATGCCTCGCATAGAGTGTGTGGTTGTATGTGGTCGTGTGCGGTCGAGTTAAGTGTGTGTAGCACAGGATAATGACTTATTCAGAGTCAAATGGAAACAATCATTCCATATTTGCCTTATTAATCTTTATCGGTGGCTAATATAAAGTGATCAGCAAGTTAGATAACCCGCTTCGAGGACTGATCATGAAAGTTATTGCTTTTGCCGCAACCAATACCAAAGCTTCTATTAACAAACAGCTGGTAACCCATGCCACCAACCTGCTGGCCGCCAACACAGGTGCTGAAATTGAACTGCTGGATCTGAACGATTTTGAAATGCCGATCTACAGCATCGACCGTGAAGTTGCCAACGGCATTCCTGAGCCAGCCAAAGCCTTTTACAACAAAATTGGCGAAGCGGATGCGGTGGTGATTTCTTTCGGTGAGTTCAACGGTAACTACAGCGTGGCCTACAAAAACGTCTTCGACTGGGCATCCCGTATCAGCAAAGAAGTGTATCAGGGTAAGCCAGCCGTTCTGCTGGGCACCTCACCTGGCCCTGGCGGTGCACAGAGCGTGCTGTCCATTGCTGAAGGTTCTGCGCCTTTCTTCGCCATGGAAGTGAAAGCCAAACTGTCTGTGCCGTCTTTCAATGACAACTTCGATACTGAGAAGGGTGAACTGAAAAACCCTGAGCTGGCAGCCAAGCTGAAAGAAGCACTGGCCACGCTCGCAGAGTAAATCGCGCTGAGTCAGTCTGACGGAATATGAACAGCTGAATAAGACGGCTGCTTAAAGAAGTCTGAAAAATCCCGCTGCGGCAAATGCCGTTGCGGGATTTTTTTATTGCCGTTGTTT
>NZ_DJIO01000177.1:0-16014 GCF_002433655.1 Thalassolituus sp. UBA6592
ATTGGGTCTGAACTACTACATATAGTTCCACCAGTTTTTTTATACCATTCGTCCATTCTTACAAATTCCGATCTCAGAAAAAAATCTACATTAGACCAGGAGTTGAGAATATAACCCCACCTTCCCCTAGCTTCTCGGTAAACTTCACCGGTCTTAACGTTAACTTTAATACTACTACCATCATATCCATAAGAGCCAATATACAAATATTCCTTACTGTATATTTCAAGCCCATTATCATCAACGGGAAGATCAATTAAATTACCATAATCAATAGATATTGGCTGCACCCCGTCACACTCTAAACTCCCTCGAACATATATAGATTCGCAAAACAGTGTAAGACCATTAGAGTTCATATATATCTCCCTAACGCTATCAGGAAAAGCCTTCCCAACTCTCTTTTCCATTCTCGCGATAATTTTTTTAGATATAGGAGCATACAGCCTATGCAAACACCCTCCTTGCAAAAGCCCATCCGAGTCTGGATGAAAACGGCCAATTTCACAAACGCCTCGCACTATCAACACTGGTTCTTGATAAGATCTAATTAAATCGAAAAAATCACTATTCATCTAAAAGTTCCGAATTACCAAACTCAATCACTAATGGTACTAACAAGCCACCCACCTCTATTCTACCCACTTCTATTCCACCCACCTCTATTCCAAAACCTGATTCACCCCGCCAACCACTGACATCATTCCAACCTGACAGGCAAAAAAAACGGAGCACTCAGGCTCCGTTTTTTATACTCAACATAAAAGTATCTGACTCAGTCGAGATACTCTGCACGGATGCGGGTCACATGGCCCACGGTGCTGTCGAGGTTTTCAATGGCACTGATGGCGTCGTTCATTTTCTTCTCGATCACGCGGTGAGTCAGAATAATGATCTGCGCCAGTGCCTGCTCTTCTTTTGGTTCTTTCTGGATGATGGCTTCGATATTGATGCCACGCTCACTCAGAATGCTGGCGACGGATGCCAGTACACCGGCTTTGTCCTGAACCTGAATACGCAGGTAGTAAGCGGTTTCGATTTCTTCGATTGGCAGTACCTGAACCGGCTCAATCACGTTGTACGCCAGGTGATTTACCTGAGCACCGGAACCGGCTTCCAGAGTGCGTGCCAGATCAACGATATCAGCAACCACAGCAGAAGCTGTTGGGCCTGCACCGGCACCTGCGCCGACGTACAGGGTATCGCCAACGGCATTACCGTTGACCATCACAGCGTTCAGTACGCCGTCGACTTTGGCAATCGGACGGGTTTCCGGAATCAGGGTCGGGTGTACACGCAGATCAATGCCACGTTCGGTCTGATTGCTGACGCCCAGGTGTTTGATGCGGTAACCCAGCTCTTCAGCGTATTCAACATCTTCGCGGGTGATGGTGCTGATGCCTTCGGTGTAGCAACGCTCAAACTGCAGCGGAATACCGTAAGCGATGGAGGCCAGAATGGTCAGCTTGTGCGCGGCGTCGATGCCTTCAACGTCAAACGTCGGATCGGCTTCTGCGTAACCCAGCTCCTGTGCTTCTTTCAGCACATCGGCAAAGTCACGGCCTTTGTCGCGCATTTCGGTCAGAATAAAGTTACCGGTACCGTTAATGATACCCGCCAGCCAGTTAATGCGGTTGGCCGCCAGGCCTTCACGCAGGGCTTTGATGATCGGAATACCACCAGCAACCGCCGCTTCATACATCACAGACACGCCTTTGGCTTCTGCTGCGGCAAAGATTTCTTCGCCGTGTACCGCGATCAGTGCTTTGTTGGCAGTCACAACGTGCTTGCCGTTTTCGATAGCGGTCATGACCAGCTCTTTGGCCACGTCGTAGCCGCCGATCAGCTCAACCACTACATCGATTTCAGGATTCTTTGCTACAGCAAAGACATCATCTGTTACGTCCACACCCGTGGTATCACAGGCTGGGTTGGTATGACGCGCAGCGATCTGCGCAACGATAATCTCACGACCTGCCCGGCGTGCAATATTTTGCGCATTGGAGGTCAGCACGTTGAAGGTGCCACCGCCGACTGTACCTAAACCACAGATACCTACTTTTACCGGTTTCAAGATCATGTCTCCTGTTATTCGTCAGAGCCTGGTCCTGCCCCGGACGAGTGCCCGGAGCGCAAAGGCCGCTATTCTACGCTAAGCCAGGCCATAGCCCAACCTTGAAGCAATATCATGCCGGAGAAAGGTTGCCGAACGCCGCGGAAAGCCGTTAAATCAGGGCACAACACGACAGAACACGACAGAACACGATAACTCAGAACAAACAACAGGAAGATGTTATGGCCGAATCTCTGGTGCTGACCGTTATTGCCGACGATAAAACCGGCATTGTGGAACAGGTGTCTAAAGTGGTTGCCCAACACGGTGGCAACTGGCTGGAAAGCCGCATGGCGCATATGGCGGGCAAGTTTGCCGGTATCGTGCTGATCAGCGTGGACGCCGCGCAGTCAGCGGATCTGATCACCGCGCTCAGCGCACTGAGCAGCCAGGGCATTCAGGTAACCGCAGAAAGTGGTGCCGTGAGCGATGACAGCCAATGCATTGAACTGACGCTGAGTCTGGTCGGCAATGACCGCCCGGGCATCGTGCGTGAAGTGTCTCAGGCGCTGGCGGCTATGAATGTCAACGTGCTGGAGCTGACCACCGACTGCGCACCGGCAGAAATGTCCGCCGTGCCTCTGTTTAAAGCGGAAGCCGTGCTGCGCGTGGCGAAAGACTTCGACACCAGCAAAGTGGCGGATGCACTGGAAGCCATCTCCAACGATCTGATGGTTGAGATCAGCCTCGACTGAATCAGGGCCAGACTGAGCAGGTGTGAATGTGGCAGGTTCAGCCTGCCACTGCCCGCCCAAGCAGGTACACCGAGTTCACTGCCAGCAAAACCATCATAATGCGGAAGAACACCGCACTGTCGACGCGCTTAGAGAGCCAGCGCCCCAACCATGTACCAACGAAAGCCAGCGGGATCAGCATTAAGGTCAGCGTACCGATTTCAGGGTTGAGTAAGCCCAGGTAGGCATAAGGGATCAGTTTGACCGCATTCATCAGGCCGAAGGCCACTGCCATCTGCGCCAGATACACATCTTTGCTGACGTTCAGGGTCAGATAATGAGCCTGCATCGGTGCCGCGCCGGCATGAGCCAGCACACTGCCAACACCGCCCATGGTACCGAGAAAGTGCGCTTTCAACGGGCCACTGCTGCTGCCCTGTTTGCCCGCCCCACCCAGCACCGGCCAGCGGCGCTGAGCCAGCACCCAGATACCCATCAGACCAATAATCGCCTGCACGCCGCGCTCGCTGACCACACCCAACAGCGCAGCACCGGCAAAAATGCCGACAATAATGCCGGGCACGACGGGCTTGAGTAATTTCCAGGTGAAATAGTGGCGGTAAATGCGGATGGTCAGTACGTCCATCAGCAGCAGAATCGGCAACAGAATACCAATAGCCTGCTCACCGCCGATAAAAGGCGCCATCATGGGAACCGCTACGACGCCAATGCCACCACCAAAACCGGATTTTGAAATGCCAGTGATCAGTACCCCGATCACGGTGATTGCAATAAACGTCAGATCCACAAATTACCTTTTATCTTTTTAAGCGGGTTAGCTGACCGGGGATTTTTCTCCCGGCAGATCGAATAACAGAGCTTCGGCTTTATGATCAGCCAGCAGCTTCAGCTGAGCTTCATCGACCAGTGCCACGCCATCGCCCTCTTCCAGAATCAGATGCGACGCATCGGCATCCACCGATGGGTCGATGTTCAGAATCAGCGGCCCCTGCACAACATGCAGGTAATAGTGGCGCTGCGGGTTAAGCGGATGTTCCACGGCTTCCGCATTTAACCGTACATGATTAAGCTCAGCGTCCTGACGGATTTTCAGAGTACCGTCACGGCCGTCCGCAGTGACCACTGGCTGTACCGCCTGCTCATAAGCAAACGACTTCTGCTGGTAACCCGGCGTGGTTTCTTTTTCGTTAGGCTGAATCCAGATCTGCAGAAAATGCAGGCCTTCGCTGGCCGACGGGTTGTACTCACTGTGACGGATGCCACTGCCCGCCGACATCAGCTGAAATTCCCCGGCCGGCAGAATTTCTTCACCACCGGTTGAGTCTTTGTGGGCGATCTGCCCTTCCAGCACATAGCTGATGATTTCCATGTTGCGGTGACCATGGGTGGAAAATCCGGTACCCGGTTCCACACGGTCGTCATTGATCACACGCAGAGCAGAAAAGCCGGTGTAGCGCGGATCATAGTACTCGCCAAAGGAAAAGGTATGCGCACTGCGCAACCAGCCAAAATGTGCCCGGCCCCGTTCACAGGCCGCCCGTAAGGTTATCATACTCAGCTCCGATGTCTGTTGTGTCTGTCAGCAGGCGTCAGCCTCTGCCGTATTCAGACAAGATTCTGTTAATAAATTTCATCATTACAGGGCAAGACTAACCATCGCGCCTGTGAAATACTCCGCGCTCTTAAGCCAGCTACGGATATTCTGTGTCAGCACCCGACCAACAAACCGCTCTTTCAGCCACCGCCACAGCCCCCGGCCATTCACTGAAAGCCGATATTCTATTGGTAGGGGTAACCGTACTGGCGGCGTTTGGCTGGGCCTTTTCAAAACAGGCACTGACAGAATTTCAGCCGCTGCTGTTTCTTGGCAGCCGCTTCCTGCTGGCCGGACTGATTCTGGTGTTTCCCGGCCACCGTGCCCTGCTGCAGTTAAAGGCAGCTGAGTGGCGGGTGTCAGCCATCGTCGGACTGGTCTTTGGCGCCGCCATGTCGTTCTGGATTCTGGGTCTGTTCAACGCCCACAGCCTGGCGGAAGGTGCCTTTATTACCAGTCTGGCAGTGGTGCTGGTGCCCCTGCTCAGCTTCTTTATGTATCGCGAAATTCCGGCCCGGGTATTCTGGCTTGCCCTGCCGCTGGCCATCGCCGGTCTGGCCCTGCTATCGCTGCGCAACGGCTTTACCCCGGATCCGGGGCAGTGGTACTTCCTCGGCGCCGCTGTACTGCTGTCTTTTACTTTTATTCTGAATGGCCGCGCTGCTGCACGGATTTCAGCGCTGGCACTGAGTGCTATTCAACTGCTGGTCGTTGGTATGTTCTGCCTGCTGTTGTCAGCCCTGACAGAAGACTGGCCGGATACCATCACGCCCACCATGTGGTTATGGCTGATTCTCAGCCTGACCATAGGAACGTCCGTTCGTTTTCTGCTGCAGACTTATGCTCAGGGCCTGACATCCCCCAGCCATGCGGCAGTGATCATGATTCTCGAACCTGTCTGGACCACGGTGCTGGCCTTTATCTGGTTCGGTGAAACCCTGTCCGCCAGTCAGCTGGCCGGCTGCTCACTGATTTTTGCAGCATTGCTGGTGAACCGCTGGCGCGCGGTTCAGAAGCTGCTGCGCGGACGCTGACAGCACGTCCGCTGATACTATTCAGGCTCAGCTGAAGTCGTGAGTCTGACCAGGACGTGCGTCGAGAACGGTGACTTCTTCCGCCTGCAGACGTGGCTTACGTGCCCAGTTGCCTTCACGGGCGTAGCCCACACACACCATCATGGCGATGTCGTACTGCTCGCCAATGTTGAACACTTCTTTCAGTTTGGCAGCATCAAAACCAATCATAGGGCCGCTGGCCAGACCTTTGGCGGTGGCTGCGGTCATCAGGTTCATGGTGGCCATGCTGGCGGAGCGCAGTGCTTCGTCGTGTGACTTCGCCGCGTTACCTTCGTAGTTGGTGTCCACAGCGTTCACCATGTAATCAGCAGCCTGCTGTGGGAAAACACCGGCATCAACACCGCGTTTGGCGATTTCCGGCATTTTACGGTGACCCAGAGTGTCAGCCAGAATCAGAACAACAGCAGGTGCATCGACCACTTTCTGCTGACCAAAGGCGATATCTTTTAACGTTTCTTTCGCCGCCGCGTCAGTCACCACCATGTAACGGGTGTGCTGAATGTTGTACGCGGTTGGCGCTTCCTGGGCATAGTTCAGGATTTCCAGCAGATCCTCTTTGGATACCGCTTTCTCAGTATCATAAAAGTTAATCGAGGTACGGCTGGTCAGTGCGTCAAAAGCATTCATGGTCTTGCTCCAGATTAATTTAGATGTCGAATTTTAATTCGCCATGGTCGATATAAAAGTTCATAATTTCGTGGCAAGTATTCGATTTTTACGAACCGACAGATGTCCTGCTGAGCGGCCCTGTACGCCGCAGGCTCAAAGGCAAAAGTTTCACGCCAGACGGTTCAAAAGCCAGACAGTTCAAGCGCAGGCAGAGGTAACGATGAAAACAACTCTGGAGCAGTGGCGGATGTTCAAAGCCGTGGTCGAATACGGTGGGTACGCCCAGGCTGCCGATGCCATCCATAAGAGCCAGTCCACCATCAGCTATGGCGTACACAAGCTGCAGGAGCAGCTGGGTGTACAGTTGCTGGAAGTGGAAGGCCGTAAGGCGGTGCTCACCGATCACGGCAAGATTCTGCTGCAACGGGCCGACCAGCTGCTGGATCAGGCAGAAAACCTCGATAAAGTCGCAGACTCACTGAGCAGTGGCGTAGAACCCATGGTGCATCTGGCACTGGATATGGTGTATCCCTACGAACAGCTGTTTAGCGTGCTGCAACGCTTTTCCGATCAGTACCCCAATACCCGTGTAGAGCTGGAAGAATTCGTGCTCAGTGGCGGTAACGAAATGCTGGCGGAAGGCACCATTGATCTGCTGGTCACCCCAAGAGTGCCCGCCGGCTACAATGGCGAACATATCTTCCGCGCCAAATTCGTGCCGGTTTCCAGTGCCGATCATCCTCTGCAGCATCTTGGCCGCGGCGTCACCTACGATGACCTGACCCAGCACCGCCAGGTGGTGCTGCGTGATTCCAGCAAGAAAGCCCGGGAAGATTCTGGTTGGCTTGGCGCCCACCAGCGCTGGACCGTTACTCATTTCAGCACCAGCCTGAATATTATCCGTCGCGGACTGGCCTATGCCTGGGTGCCTGAGCACATCGTGCACAAAGAACTCATCAACGGCACGCTGACACAACTGCCCATGGCGGTAGAAGCTGCCCGTTACGCCGACCTGTATCTGGTGAAGGCCCATGGTGATATGAGCGGCCCGGCGACCAATACACTGGCGGAACTGCTGGCCCATTTTTCTGCGGTCGAAACCGAAGAGCTGGAAAACGAGCACCAACAGGCATTGCAGAACGGACTGCAACAGGCATCACCCAACGATGAGCACTGACGCCACACTGCTGTATGCCGGCCTGCTGTTCAGCTCCATCGGCATGGGCTACATGGTGTATGGCCGGCGTCAGAAGCACAAAGTCGCTTTTTACGCCGGTCTGGCGCTGATCGTTTATCCCTACTTTGTCTCATCCCTCACCGCGCTGGTGGTGCTGGGGATTCTCTTTATGTTGTTGCCACGTCTGCTGCAGCTCGACTGAGCTGTTACAGGCTGGCGCAGCAGCACAAGCACAGCCAACTCTGTACACAAATTAATCATTAAGCACAGACTTGTGAGCTTTGATCATTGCTCTGTTGCTCTGGGTTTGCCATTATCCGACAGCTCAGGATTCAGAACGATATTAAAAAAGAGACCCACCCATGTATCAGGATATTCAATACGCCATCGAAGACGGCATCGCCATCATCACCATTAACCGTCCGAAAGTGCTCAACGCCATCCGTATTCAGACTTACGACGACATCATCGACGCACTCAACAGCAGTGATCAGAATGACGATGTGAAAGTCGTGGTCATGACCGGCGCTGAAGGCCGCTTCACCGCCGGTAACGACCTTGCCGACCTGCTGCCGCCAAGCGATATCCGTGAACTGAAAAAACGCGTTGGCGGCATCTTTGCTGCGCTGGCGAAACTGAGCAAGCCCCTGATCATCGCTCAGGAAGGCGTTGCCATCGGTATTGGCGCCAACATGCTGCTGCACGCTGACATCGCCTACGCCGGTAAAAGCATCCGCTACAGCCTGCCCTTTGCCAAAATCGGCGTAACCTCAGAAGGCGCGTGCTCCGTATTGCTGGCCGAAGCCATTGGCCCTAAACGGGCGAATGAACTGCTCTATACCGGCCGTTTCTTCAGCGCTGAAGAAGCGGAAAAATGGGGCCTGCTGACGGCTATGACAGAAGACGGCGCAGCACTGGAAACCGCTATGGCGACGGCCCGTGAACTGCTGAAAAACTCTCAGGGTTCGATCCGTGCGATCAAAAAACTGGGCAAAGCCGAAGGCCACGAAGAACGTGTTAACAAAGCCGTTGAACTGGAAATGCAGCTGTTCGCTGAGTTACTGGAAACCCCGGAAACCCAGGCGCGCATTAACCATGTACTGAAAGGCGGTAAATAACCGCCTTTTACTGCGCGTGGTTTAAAGCGCGAAGGTCAGCGCAGAGAGCACTGACAAAGAAAAAGAAAAACAAAGGTAAGAACAACGCGGCGGACTGCACCGCCGCATTGTTCTTACTTATAAATATTGTTCTTACTTATACATATTCGGCAGTTTAATTTTGAATTTAATCGCCAGTGCCCGCAGGATAAAAGCCGTGCAGAAGCCACCCAGCAGATCAACGTTGGCTGCCATGTCCAGCTCATGCAGAATCAGGTACACCACGGATCCGGCCAGTGCTGTCGTAATATAGAGCTCTTCATTCATCAGCGTCAGGCTGCTGCGGCACAGAACATCACGGGCGATCCCGCCAAATGATGCCGTCATCACCCCCATACAAACCGCAATCAGTGGTGTAGCACCAAACTTCAGTGCCACCTCCGTACCGGCCACCGCGAACAACGCCAGCCCCACTGCATCCATCCATAACAGCGCCCGCGACAACGACGCCAGCATCGGCGTGACAAAGTAAGTTACTGCCGAAGCGATCAGGCAGATACTGATCCAGATCGGCTCCCGCACCCAGAACACCGGCAGATGCCCCAGCACCAGATCGCGCAGCGTACCGCCACCAAGACCCGTGACCGTGCCAATCAGCATAAACCCGAGAATGTCCATGCGCTGCCGGGCAGCATTCAGCGCACCGGAAACGGCGAATACAGCCACGGCAGACAGACTCATAATATTAATGGCAGTAGTGATATCGAAGGCCATAATTACCTGACTGAGATGCAAAACGGAAAGTAGCTCTATTTATAGCACCTGACCGGCAGATGCTACAGAAATCCGCTCATCAACCCCTGATGTCTCTGGTATGCACCTGTCCATAAACATCTCCTATCCTTAGCGACACCTGTCTTTAACAACACCAGCCCTTAACAAAACAGGCCCATAAACAAGCCCCGAACAAACACCTACCCCTGAATGGATATACCCTTCAGCGACGGTCCGCGTTAGCCTGCCGGTAATCTACACTCATAACGGGCCCGGCTTCTGAGCGATCAGACATCCGGACAGCCCAAAATCCCAAAAGTAAAAGCCAGAGCATTATGAAAGCCATTATCCTGCAGCACACAGACTACGAAGACGCCGGTTATGTTGAAACCTGGCTGGCACAGCAGAACGCAGAGGTTAAGCATGTGTATCTTTTCCAGCCTGAGCATGAATTTCCCGCGCCGGAAAGTTTTGACCTGCTGGTGATCTGCGGAGGCCCTATGGGTGCTTATGAAGAAGACAAGCACCCATGGTTAATCAATGAAAAAGCCTTTATCCGCTCCGCCATCGATGCTGGCAAGAAAGTGTTGGGACTGTGTCTGGGCGGCCAGCTGATCGCCTCTTGCCTGGGGGCTGAAATCCGAAAAAATCCACAGCCGGAAATCGGCTGGTTTGAACTGACGGCAGAAAATCAGGACGCAGACGTATTTCACATACCACCATCCTTCCCGATCATGGAATGGCATTTCGATACCTTTGAGCTGCCACCCGGCGCCACCCGCTTAGCCTCGTCTGCCGCCTGTAAAAACCAGATGTATCAGATCGGTAAAAACGTTATGGGAACCCAATGCCATCCGGAAATGACCGCACAGGATATTCTGTTTCTGATCGATACGTATCTGGCCGATGCCGGTAACGCAGAAGGTATTCAGGATTACGACACCATCAAAAAAGGCGTTGATCTGTACGCCGCTGATGCCAATCAGTTGATGGCGGACATGCTGGTTTATCTGACTCAGGATCTGTGAAAAGCCATCGGCTCAACAAATATGATCGATAAAAAAACGCGCCTGAGTCTTAGCAGACCCGGCGCGTTTTTTATTTACCGACTTTTCTGATACGTTTGTGTTGGTGCGTTTTCGTTGTTGTATTTAGTTGTTGTATTTAACGATTGCCTTCAGCCAGCACACGCCGCAGCAAGTTTTTTCATCCATGCCGCTTTCTGTTCATCACCGACAAAACTGGCGTTCAGACTGTTGGCCGCAAGATGCGCTGCCTGCTGACGTGTCATTCCCAGATTGTCCGCCAGCGACTGATAATTCGCTAACAGATAGCCGCCAAAAAATGCCGGATCATCAGCATTTACCGTAACGCATAAACCGCGTTCCAGCAGCTTAAGAATCGGGTGTTCACTCATGTGTTCGTACACTTTCAGACGGGTATTCGACAGAGGGCAAACGGTAAGCGGCATTTTTTCATCCGCCAGGCGATTCATCATGGCTTCACTGTCAGTACAGCGTACGCCGTGGTCGATACGCTGCACGTCGAGGTAATCCAGTGCACCTTCGATATAAGACACCGGACCTTCTTCGCCAGCGTGCGCAACGCGTTTGAGCCCCATGCGTTTGGCTTCGGCGAATACTTCGGAGAATTTTTCCGGTGGGTTACCCACTTCGGAAGAATCCAGCCCGACACCAATAAAGTGTTTAATATAAGGCTCTGCGCGATTCAGGGTTTCGAAGGCTTCATCTTCGGACAAATGACGCAGGAAACACAGAATCAGACCGTAGCTGATACCCAGTTTTTCTTCACCGTCCTGCAATGCCCGGGTAATACCATTAATCACGACGCCAATATCAATACCACGATCCGTGTGCGTCTGCGGGTCAAAGAAAGGTTCAACGTGAACAACACCTTCAGCATGACACTGCTGCAGATACGCCCAGGTTAAATCATAAAAATCCTGTTCGTGAATCAGCACACCGGCGCATTGATAGTAAATATCGAGGAAGGACTGCAGATTGGTAAAGTCGTAGGCTTTTTTTACTTCTTCAACGCTGGCATAAGGCAAAGCAATATTGTTGCGTTTCGCCAGTTTAAACATCAGTTCCGGTTCCAGTGAACCTTCCAGATGCAGGTGTAATTCTGCTTTTGGCAAAGCAATCAGAAAGTCTGTATCAGCAACAGCATCCGCTGCAGATACAGCAATATTGAAAGAGTCAGTCATAGCTTCTCCAAAGCAAAAGCGGCACATCCATGTGCTGCAAGGTCAGGTTTATGCCGTTTTTTGCTGACGGTAAGCGTAGGTCGCTTCAAAACGTGAAATCAGCCAGTCACCCTGAGTTGTCGCTTCATATTTATGCGGATTTTCTGCAGAAATACAGGACGGAATGGTTTCCACCAGAGTGTCGTAGCGGGTTTCGACAAAAAACGGAATGGAATATCTGTGTTTGCCCGGTGCCAGATTGCGCACGCGGTGCAGGGTTGAGCGATAAGCGTCGTTGGTCCAGCGCTGCATCAGATCACCAATGTTGACCACCAGCGCACCTTCTACCGGAGGAGCACTGATCCAGCGGTCGTCCTTGGTCAGCACTTCCAGACCACCGGTATTGTCCTGCGCCAGCAGAGTAATACAGCCGTAGTCTGTGTGCGCACCGGCAGCCATTGCATCATCCGGTACAGTGACGCCATCCGGACGCGGCGGATAATGGATCATACGCAGCACTGACATATGCTCAGTGGTAAATTTGCTGGTAAAGAAGTCTTCGTCCAGATCCAGGGCAATCGCCATGGCCGACAACATACGATAAGCAACACTCATCAGCAGCGTGTAATGCTGATTCATTTGCTGCTGGAATCCTGGCATGTCGCCATACTGGTTCGGACCATAAAGAGCCGGAAATTCACTGACAATCGGGTGCTCCGGATGGATATCCAGCGCCATATCGAATGTCTCTTTCCAGTCTGTTGGATTGGCCGGGTCAAGCTGCTCAGCACCATGACTGCCCCAACCACGGTGGTTGTTGCTATTGGCCATTTCAATTTTTTTCTTCTCTTCCATCGGTTGGGCAAAGAAACGCTCAGACAGATCAAACATGCTGTCGATCTGCTGTTGAGAAATTCCGTGACCAGTAATAGCCAGGAAGCCGATTTCACGACACGCGTGATCAATTTCTTTGATTACAGGCGCCCAGTCTTCACGATTCGGGCTGCTGAGAAGGGAAATGTCGATTACAGGAATTGTTGTCATACATGGAACCTATATAAGGTATAGGGCCTGATGTCAGGCTCTCAGTGAATTAAGCACTCCCGCGCATCCGTCATTCAATGCGGACCGGCCAGGAGAGTCCTCTTTCTGCGCTATGAAAGAAGAAGTCCCGGTATTTGCTCTTACCAAGAGGGTATTCACTCTTACCAAGAGGGTATTTGCTCTTACCAAGAATTGGCATCCTGCACGCATTGGTATTGCGTTGGGGCTCTTATGGTCTGGCTTCCATGCAGATGGAGCGGCTTTCGCCGCCCCATCAACAGTGTCCGATCCCATGATGGAACGGACATTTACCCGGGCCTGTACTGCTTAATGATCAGGCCCGTATGGCAATTGCTGCTTATTTCGGAATAGTAGCGTCAATGCCTTCAACATACCAGTTAACACCGGCCAGCTCTTCGTCGGTCAGAGTGTGACCCGCTGGTACTACAACGTTACCCTGGTTGTCTTTGATAGGACCAGTGAAAGGGTGGAATTCACCGCTCTTGATCTTAGCTTCGTATTCCTTAACTTTTGCCACAACGTCTTCTGGCAGGTTAGGGTTGATAGACGCTACGTCCAGCATGTTTTCAGCAAAACCACCCCAGAAATCCTGTGGTTTCCAGGTACCGGCTTTCACGTTTTTGATCACTTCGATGTAGTGCGGAGACCAGTCATCGCGGATAGAGAACATGTGCGCGTTCGGAGCGAACTTGCTCATATCAGATGCCTGACCAATACCCTTAACACCACGTTTCTCAGCAGCCATCAGAGGTGCAGGAGAGTCGGTGTGCTGAATCAGTACGTCAACACCCTGGTCGATCAGAGCGTTAGCGGCTTCGCTTTCTTTAACCGGATCGTACCAGGTGCTTACCCACATGATCTTGATTTTAACGTCCGGGTTCACGGATTTAGCGGCCATGTACACGGTATCGATATCGCGGATTACTTCCGGAATAGGGAAAGATGCGATGTAACCGATGGTGTTGGTTTTGGTAGTCATACCAGCAGCCAGACCTGACAGGTAACGGCCTTCATAGGTACGCAGAACATAGGTAGAGAGGTTTTTGGCACGCTTGTAACCGGTAGCGTGTTCAAAAACAACGTTAGGGAATTTCTTCGCAACTTTCAGAGTTGGGTTCATGTAACCGAAAGAAGTGGTGAAGATAACGTCGTTACCGCTTTGAGCCAGCTGACGGATTACACGCTCAGCGTCAGCACCTTCAGGCACTTTCTCAACGTAAGTGGTTTCCACTTTATCGCCAAAGTATTCTTCGACTTCCAGACGCGCACGGTCATGTTCATAAGTCCAGCCGTAATCGCCTACCGGGCCAATGTATACGAAACCAACCTTGGTTGGATCTTCAGCAAAAGATGCAGATGCTGCAGTGCCCAGCCCCAGAACCAGCGCTGCTGATGCCAGCATGCTTTTCCAGGATGTTGTTTTCTTCATCATAACTCTCTCCGTTTTTCTGATTACCCGTTACCGGGCTGTTTAGAACTTAGTCCAATGCCATTTAGCAATAACTTGGCCAATTGGTCAGGAAACATAAAAATTTCTTAAAAGCCCGATGTTATGGCCTTTTCCACATAGTGAATGCACTTATGAATCCCGCACCATAACGCGCCGCATATTGTAACGCACCAAAAGGATGCCGTATCTTGGTGCATATGCACCAGAGTATTTCAGAATTTTACCAAACGGTTCAGTATTTTTACCCTGTCTGCGTCAGCAAGTCTGTGGAAACACGGGTCAGAGGGCGCAGCCACTGATGGCTGATACAGGATGGCTGACAAAGTGTGGCGAGGACACAAAAGAAGGGGCTCGCGAACGACTGAAGCTGGTGCCCACTAACCCTCTGGGTCAGGCAGGCAGCAGAATGTCGTCAGAAACTTGGAATGGTTGAGACCTCAACATCGTCAAATACGACACGGTTGCGGCCAGCGTATTTCGCTGCATACATGCGCTGATCAGCGGCATGGTAAAGATCAATCAGATTACTGCCGTCGCTGCCACTGATAGCCACACCAAAACTGGCGGTACAGGCTACCGGCTCACCGTTCACATAGAAACCGCCGCTTTCCAGCGCGCGACGCGCGTTTTCAGCCACATCAGAGCCGGCGCGCAGGTCCGCCCCCGGCAGCAGAATACAGAACTCTTCGCCGCCAACACGGAAGATGTAATCGGTTTTACGGATCACTGAATGCAAACGCTCAGTAACGTAAATCAGCGCATCATCACCAGCCGGATGACCATGGGTATCGTTAATCTGTTTGAAGTGATCAAGATCCAGCAGAATAAAAGCCACCGTCTGATTGCGGGCAGCAGAATTACGGATCTCAGATTCGACGATTTCCGCCAGACGCCGGCGGTTCAGCAAGCCTGTCAGGGGATCCCGTTCGGCGATCTCCAGCAACCGCATGCTGTAACGTGCCCGCCCCTGTTCATAGATATGCGCAAAACTCCAGATTGCCAGCGTGCAGATAACAACGTTGGCAATGCCGACGGGCTTAATGGTATCGCCGCCAAGGTAACGGAGAATAAAAATTACCAGCGCGATCAGCAGATAGACGGCCGTGACAATAAAACCGCCGGTAACGCCCATCAGCAGATAAGTGATCTGCGGTATCAGCAGAACCCAGACAAAGATCGTGTCCGATGAACCGGGCCGCGCCAGAGCAAACATCATGACCGACAAAAACGGGATCAGATAAGCCAGCGTCCACGCACGCAGATTCTCGGTGGTGGACACCGAACGATAGCAACCAAGCGAATAAACAGCCGCTGCCAGCTCGGTATAGGCCAGGGTATACATACCGCGCTGGTAATTGAGGACAAAGAAAATAACACCGCTGACTGCTGTTATTAATAACAGCCCTTTAAGAACCTTACGCCGGTGCAGTGGTTCACGAAATGACATAACAGCTCCAGAAAAATAACACTGTCCGGTTTATGGAATATGGGCAGGTGAATACAGCACCCTATTCTACGTCAGCCTGCAGGACGATTATAGAATATTGGTATTAATGACAGAATCGTCCAGAAGGTTGGCAGATTACGTTGCGCACAGCACACCGGATAGTTGTTTATACCTATCAGGGTTATTAAATCACTCCAGTAACGACTTCCTGCAGATACCGGAAAAGGCCCTGAAAACTGCATTGTTCGTTTGTCCGACAAGGGGGCATGTGCTGTTTTGATTTCCTTACATTTTGTTGGTTATTTTGCCGCAAAACAGAAAACTGATTCGACGATCGTCCTTCTCAGGAACAACTAATCAATTTAACTCAGATGTTGTTGAACCAGTCAGACGTGTTGACCGCCATGGATGACGGGAATGCCGGAAACGCTGGACGCAGTCTTCCGGCCGTAGCTCCACCGGCTTTCAGAGCTGGTTGTCATAAGAGGCACCAGCAACCGGGGTTTCTTTCTGGCTTTGTGGTCGCCACAAAGCTTTGCTGGTCTGTACTGCAAGCACAAAAAAGGCGACCCGAAGGTCGCCTCTCTTAAGAACCGCTAATCAATTCAACTCAGATGTTTTTGAACTGGTCAGAAGTGTTGACCGCCATGGATGGCGGGAATGCCGGAAACGCAGGACGCAGTCTTCCGGCCTTAGCACCACCGGCTTTCA
>NZ_DJIO01000060.1:0-6143 GCF_002433655.1 Thalassolituus sp. UBA6592
GTGCGAATGGAAAACCACCATTGAGTCACCTGAAAAGCTCAAACGCTTCAGCCACTTTATCAATGCTGATGAGGCCGATAAGAATCTGTACTACGTGCGTGAGCGTGGACAGCGTCGCCCGGCAACCGAAGCGGAGCGTATTGAACTGGTCAGTCTGGATAGCGGGGTTTAACAACCCCCGTGTAACGCATCTGAACTGCTTCTTTCACTGATTATTTGAGGTTTTAACCATGACTGACTGGACTACTGTCTGCCAACTGACCGATATCGATCCGGACACGGGTGTCTGTGCACTGGTAAATGGCGAGCAGGTTGCCGTGTTTCGCTGGGGCAACAGCGAAACCCTTTATGCCATCAACAATTTTGATCCGTTCGGCAAAGCCAATGTGCTGTCACGCGGCATCGTAGGCTCCATAGGTGAGCGCCCGGTGGTGGCGTCGCCGCTGTATAAACAGCACTTTGATCTGTCGACCGGCGAATGCCTGGAAGACGATTCTGTAGCGGTAAAGCGCTATCAGGTCAAAGTTGAAGGTGGGACTGTGCTGCTGGCCTGAGGCCAGCAGTTAACGCTTTTGGATCTCTGACCGATGTCACTGACGACCTTCATCAGTTAGCAGGCGCAACTCTTCAGACCTGGTTTTTGCAGATCGGAAGAGGGCCGTATGCAGGTCAGTGGTTTCAGAGATCCATTTTATTTCCGCCCAACGGATGTCTTCAGTATTTCTGCGTGAAGTACCGGACCTTGGGCCGGATGTTCAGCCAGGCATTAAATCAGGCTTTAAATGCTGGGCTGATAACAAGCGGGAATATTCCATCTGACAGTTAACCATGAATTTTATGTGGGGAAGCCACAGTCTCAGCGCGTAATCGTCCGCGCTTTCCTTCTCGCCGTTTTTCTTTTGTTTAATCAGCAGCAGAAAGCCTGGCTTTCTCCGCGGTACGGTCAAAATCCTCACCGTTACTTTCGGCTTCCGCTTCTTTTTCGTCCAGCTGCTGGAACAATGCGATCTCATCGTCAGTGAGGAAATGCAGGCAGTCACCACCGAAATACCACAGGATATCCCGGTCTATCACTGGGTTCAGCTGGGGCAGATGGGTGAAAATCTGTACCACCCAGTCGTGACCTTCCTGATATCCTGCACCAGAATGTTCCCTCAGCTGGTCAATTACCTGATCAAGCTGGTGTAGAATCTCGTCGCTTATGACGCCGGCCGACTGCGGCTGAGCTTTGCGCAGGCGCTCGCCGACCTGATGCAGTCGCTGGGTCAGATCGTTTAATCGTTCGCTCATATAAATCCAAAAATTTTATTCAAAAGGTTTGTTAATGAAGGTACCCGCTCTGCTGGTACGTGACCTGAGTAAGGTCTACGGCAACGGTTTCCAGGCTCTCAAAGGCATCAGCCTTGAAGTGGAGCAGGGAGACTTCTTCGCGTTACTCGGCCCGAACGGCGCCGGTAAATCCACCACGCTGGGTATTCTATCGGGTCTGGTGCAAAAAACATCCGGTTCGGCCGAGGTGATGGGGCACGATGTGAATACCAGTGCATTCCAGGCCCGTCGTGATCTGGGGGTTGTGCCACAGGAATTCAACTTTAACCAGTTTGAGAAAGTGATCGACATCGTCGTCACTCAGGCCGGTTACTTTGGCCTGACTGCCGCTGAAGCTTTGCCACGGGCTGAAGAACTGCTGAAAGCACTGGATCTGTGGGACAAGCGTGACCAGCAGTCGCGCATGCTCTCGGGTGGTATGAAGCGTCGTCTGATGATTGCCCGGGCGCTGATTCACAACCCTAAAGTGCTGATTCTGGATGAGCCTACTGCGGGTGTGGACATCGAACTGCGTCGTTCCATGTGGGAGTTTATGCAGGATCTGAATAAGTCCGGGACGACCATTATCCTGACCACGCACTATCTGGAAGAAGCAGAGCAGCTGTGCCGCAACATCGCCATCATCAATCACGGCGAAATCATTCAGCGCACCAGTGTGCGTGCGCTGCTGAGCCAGCTGAATACGGAGACCTTTATTCTCGATCTGCATCAGCCGCTGGAGCAGATGCCGGAGGTGGAAGGTTTCACTCTGCGTCAGATGACCACTGACTGCATAGAAGCCGAAGTACAGAAAGGGCAGAGTCTGAATGCCTTGTTTGCCGGATTAACCGAAAAGGGGATTGAAGTCCGCAGTATGAGAACCAAATCCAACCGTCTGGAAGAAATGTTCGTAGGCCTGGTACGGGAGGATAACGCATGACCGACGCCCGTATTCAGTGGGTGGCATTCAAGACCATCCTGGTAAAAGAAATCCGCCGCTTTATGCGTATCTGGCAACAGACGCTGTTACCGCCGGCCATTACCATGACGCTGTACTTTGTGATTTTCGGACAACTGATCGGCTCGCGCATCGGCGATATGGATGGCGTGAACTACATGTCCTTTATCGTGCCTGGTCTGATTATGATGAGCGTGATCACCAACTCGTATGGCAACGTTGCTTCGTCGTTTTTCAGCAATAAATGGCAGCGCAGCGTGGAAGAGCTGATGGTGTCGCCCGTGCGTCCGATTACCATTCTGATCGGTTACATCTCCGGCGGTGTCGCCCGTGGTATCGGTGTGGGCATCATCGTGACGCTGTTGTCGCTCTATTTTACCCACCTGCAGGTGCACAATGTTGCTGTGATGGTGCTGGTTATTCTGCTGTCGGCCATCCTGTTCTCTATTGGTGGCTTTATTAATGCCATGATGGCGACCAAGTTTGATGATATTTCCATTGTGCCGACCTTTATCATCACGCCGCTGACGTACCTGGGTGGGGTTTTCTATTCGATCAGCCTGTTGCCGGACTTCTGGCGTGGCATTTCGATGTTTAATCCTATTCTGTATATGGTAAATACCTTCCGCTACGGTATCCTCGGCGTTTCCGACGTTAACGTCTGGTTCTCACTGGCGATGCTGGTGGTGTTTATTGTGCTGCTTGGTGGCTACAGTCTGTGGCTGCTGAAGCGTGGTAAAGGTATGCGTCAGTAAGGTACTTATGGCATCTGTAACAAGTGAACATAATCCGTTAGGTAAAAGCTCTGAATACCGCGATCAGTATGACGCCAGTCTGCTGTTCCCGATCGAGCGTGAAGAAAGCTGGAAGGCTCATGGTCTTGACCGCCATGAAGTGCCGTTTTTTGGTGAAGATATCTGGAACGGTTATGAAATTTCCTGGCTGAATCTGAAGGGTAAGCCGCTGGTGGCGCTGGCGGAATTCCGTATTCCGGCCAGCAGTCGGTATCTGGTGGAATCCAAGTCGTTCAAGCTGTATCTGAATTCTTTTAATCAGACCCGTTTTGAAAATGGCAGCGATGTACGCCAGCTGATGGAAAAGGATCTGTCAGCAGCGGTGGGGGCGCAGGTGAAGGTTGTTTTTTACCCTGTCTATCACGTGTTTCCGGATGCGCCGGAAGCTCTGTGCATTGATAACCTGGATATCGAAGTCAGTTCTTATGAGCTGGATGACAGCCTGCTGCAATGCGGAGAAGGTCAGTTTGACGGCTGGATCTGCAGTCATCTGCTGAAATCCAACTGTCCGGTTACCGGTCAGCCGGACTGGGGCAGTCTGTTTATCCGCTACAAAGGCCCGCGCATCGATGAAGCCGGTTTACTGGCTTATATCGTATCGCTGCGTCAGCATCAGGATTTTCATGAGCATTGCGTCGAGCGGACGTTCCGTGATCTGTGGCTGAAATGTAAGCCCGAGTCGCTCACGGTATACGCCCGCTATGTGCGTCGCGGTGGTCTGGATATCAATCCGTTCCGAACTTCGGAGGATAGCGGTGAGGCTGTGAATTTCCGCCTTCCGCGTCAGTAGTCTTTTCTGTTTTAACTTTGTTGGCGGTAATGCCCTGGCTGCGCAGCTTAGCTGCTGCTCTGACCAGGGAGTCCGCTACCTTTTCCCGGTCTTCATCTCGTACCCGATCACTCTCAATATAAAGAGAGAAACCTTCTGACTCGTAATTAATAAAGCTCGGGTTGGAACCCAGATCGCGGCGGTAATCCACTACCTGATAGACAGGTACCGGATCACGGAAGCCTTTTACCTGCGCACTGCCACGCTGACGACAGATAATTTTGTCTTTGATCAGCGCATAAGTTTCATGGGAAATCAGAATCTCACCGGAATCCGCTTCGCTTTCCAGTCGTGATGCCAGGTTCACCTCTTTACCGATGATGGTGTAATCCATGCGGCTTTCGGTGCCAAAGTTACCGACGGTGCAGTAACCGGTGTTGATACCCATACGGATCTGCAGAGGTGCTGTCATGCCGTGCTCGGCCCATTGCTTGCGCAGCTTCAGCATATGACGGCGCATTTCGATGGCCATGGAAACGCAGGCGAGGGCGTCGCGCTTGGTGCCTTTACTTTTCGGGTCACCGAAGAAAATCATAATGCCGTCACCGATGAACTTATCGATGGTGCCACCGTATTTAAGTGCAATGCGCGACATTTCAGTCAGGTACTGGTTTAACAGATCGGTGAAGGATTCCGCTTCAATCTGTTCCGACAGAGACGAGAAACCAACGATATCGGAAAAGAAAATAACCAGCTTTTTACGCTGGGTTTCCAGCTTTGCCTGACGACGTCCGCTGAAAATGGATTCCCATACCTGCGGCGCTACGTATTTCGATACCTGATGAGACAGGGCCTGGAAGCGCTCTACCTGACCCTGGAATTTTTTCTTCAGGCGGATCAGATCCCGGGCCTGACGGTTGTTATTAAACGCTGACATTGCCAGGTGGAAGGCAACACCGGCTGCACAGGTCAGAAACAGAACCTGGGGAACCGGGTCTGGTTTGTCATAGCCAAAAATGAGGACGCCACCGGCGGCACCGGATATCAGTGAAATAATGCAGAATGCCCAGGCCGTGATACTGCCAACAATGATAAAGGTGGTGTTTATCATGATCAGGAAAAGCACGCTCAGCTCGACCGGCAAGTCAATGTAGGCCAGAAACAGGCCGCACAGAATAGCATCGCCGTGAATCAGAAACTGACGGGTAGTGTAAGAACGGCGGAAGCGGAACGGGCGGCTGAGAAAAAAGACCAGATGCGGATAAATGATGCATACCGCCGCAGCGATCAGTACGTACTGTTCAAAGTATCCAATGATCGCACCCACAATGACCGTGGCGCAGGCAACGCCATAGCCCAGAACGCGGGCCATATAATCCTGCTTCGGCAGAGATGTCTCCGAAAATTGAGTCCCATCTTGTATATTAGGCATGTTGGTCGCTCAGCTTTTTAATCATTTTTATTATTGTTACTGATGACACAATGGTACCAGAATCTCCAAGTAACAGCATGTATATACCCAGAATGCGGAATGACAGCAAGACGCTTAACCGAAAGGCAGTTTTCGGAACTCACTGAGGTTACAATAATCATATTACCAGTTTATTGATTTGAGTGTTGATATGAATGCTATACAGGCATTAAGTAAACGAGTGTCAGTTGCACAGCTGACCGGACCTGACCTTACCCCTGACGAAGAAGAAAAACTGTTCCTTGCAGCCCTCAGAGCCCCGGATCATGCGTGGATGCGGCCGAGTCGCTATCTTACGGTGCGGGGTGATGAGCGCCAACAGTTGGGACGTCTGTTCCTTGAATCGACCGATAATTGGCAGACTTTGGCAGAGGACAAACAGACTAAATTGCTCAATATGCCCATGCGCGCACCTTTGATCGTGATTGCCATCTGTACAGTTACTGACCACCCAAAAGTGCCGCGCGAAGAACAGCTGCTGTCGACTGGTGCGGGCGTACAGAATATGTTGAATGCAGCCTATGCATTAGACATCGGTGCCATCTGGCGTACCGGCGATGTCGCTTATAACCGTAAAATCGCCGCAGGACTCGGTCTGAAAGACAACGAAGAAATCGTTGGCTTTGTTTATCTGGGGCGTGTGAACACCACGCCGAAACCTGTGCCAGAGCTGGCGATTTCGGACTTTGTACAGAGCTGGCCAATAAAATCTTCATAAAAACAACGAATTAGGAGATTTTAGTGTTGACGCCGCAGGCTCCTCTACGTATAGTACGCGGCCTCTGAGCAGTGCTCAGTTAGGTGAGGTGTCCGAGTGGTCGAAGGAGCACGCCTGGAAAGTGT
>NZ_DJIO01000103.1:0-2588 GCF_002433655.1 Thalassolituus sp. UBA6592
AGAACATTCAATATGCCAGCCCGGACGACCAATCCCCCAATGAGAATCCCAGTGCGGCTCATCTGGCTTTGCTGCTTTCCACAACACGAAGTCCAGCGGATCTTTTTTCAGCTCGCCCACACCAACCCGGGCACCGGCTTCCAGCTCGTCCAGAATCTTGCCAGACAGCTGACCATAACCTTCAAATTTACGCACCGAGTAATACACATCACCGTTATCGGCAGCATAAGCAAAGCCCTTTTCAATCAGGGTCTCAACCATGGCAATAATATCTCCGATATGCGCAGTTGCACGCGGTTCCGCATCAGGCATTTCGATGCCGAGCAGTTCAGAATCCTTATGCATCTCTGCAATAAAACGCTCGGTCAGCTCATTAAAGGCTTCACCATTTTCGTTGGCGCGGGTAATGATTTTATCGTCGATATCTGTGATGTTACGGATGTAATTCACCTCGTAACCACGATGGCGCAGATAACGGGCGATCACATCAAATGCCACCATCACCCGCGCATGACCAAGGTGACAGAAGTCGTACACTGTCATACCACAGACATACATACCGACTTTGCCTTCGACCAGAGGTTTAAAGGTTTCTTTCTGTCGGGACAGGGTGTTAAAAATTTTCAGTGTCATGATGCTTCCGTAACTATTTATTGCTTTGCGACCGACCTTAAACCGATCGCGGATAATTCAGGTGTGGCAACGTTTTTCTGAGAAATCAGTTAGCCAACGCCTTGTCTTCACGCAGACCGATGGTCAGGTTGAATACAGGTTTTTCAGCAGAGTGATCAAAACGATCCGCCACGTAATACCCTTCGCGTTCAAACTGGAAGTTTGTTTCAGCGGCAGCATTGGCCAGTGCAGGTTCAACACGCGCGGTCACCACCGAAAGAGAATCCGTGTTCACGTATTCCATAAAGTCGCCATCGGTTTTGTCCGGCGTCTGATGGGTAAACAGACGCTCGTACAGACGCAGCTCTGCTTCAATGGAGTGCGAAGCAGATACCCAATGCACAACACCTTTCGGGTTGTCGCCGTCTGCAGGATTTTCACCCAGCGTACCTTCGATCAGTCTGGCTTTAACCAGAGTCACTTTGCCAGCGTCGTCTTTTTCGTAATCGGTTGCTTCAATCACGTAAGAATGACGCAGACGGATACGCTTACCCGGGGTGAATTTCTTTTTGAATTTCTTGCTGTACTCTTCTTTGAAATCACCCTCATCAATCAGAATTTCACGGGTAAACGGAAATTCACGGGTACCGAGATCCTGCTCCGGATGATACTCGGCGGTGAGCATTTCCAGATGATCTTCCGGCAGATTTTCAATCACCACTTTCAGTGGATTGATGACCGCCATGGCACGGGGAGCATTTTTATTCAGGTCGGTACGCAACGCGTGTTCCAGCATGGCGATATCCACCATACCGTCGCTGCGGGTCACACCGATCATGTCACAGAAGGTACGCACAGAGGCCGGCGTAAAACCACGGCGACGCATGCCGGAAATGGTTGGCATACGCGGATCATCCCAGCCTGAAACCACCTGCTGATCGACCAGTGACTTAAGCTTACGCTTGGAAGTCACGGTGTAATCCAGATTCAGGCGACCGAATTCATACTGCACTGGCACACACGGCACTGGCAGGTTAGCCAGGAACCATTCATACAGCGGACGGTGATCTTCAAATTCCAGCGTACAGACGGAATGCGTCACGCCTTCAATGGCATCGGACTGTCCGTGGGTAAAGTCGTAGGTTGGGTAGATGCACCATTTATCACCGGTCTGATGGTGATGTGCCTTACGAATACGGTAGATGAACGGGTCACGCAGGTTCATGTTCGGTGACGCCATATCAATTTTGGCACGCAGAGCACAGGAGCCTTCGTCGAATTCGCCGGCACGCATGCGCGCAAACAGATCCAGGTTTTCCTCTACAGAGCGATCACGGTACGGGCTGTTCTTACCTGGCTCAGTCAGAGTGCCGCGGTACTCACGGGCCTGCTCCGGAGTCAGATCACAGACATAGGCTTTACCTTCGCGAATCAGGTGCAATGCCCACTCGTGCAGCTGATCAAAATAGTCAGAGGCATAACGAACTTCCCCAGCCCACTCGAAGCCCAGCCAGCGGACATCTGACTTGATCGCGTCAATATATTCCTGATTCTCTTTTTCGGGATTGGTATCGTCAAAGCGCAGGTGGCAATCACCACCGAACTGCTTGGCGACACCGAAGTTCAGACAAATGGATTTCGCGTGGCCCACGTGCAGGTAGCCATTCGGCTCCGGTGGGAAACGGGTAACGACCTTCGCCATCTTGCCGGCGTTAAGGTCTTCCTGAACAACTTTGGCAACAAAATTGTGACTGATTGGGTTTGTATCTGTCATAACCATCCGCTTAAGAGTGAATCTGCGGCCCTGTTTACACGATGTTTTTGCAATATCAGGCCGCCACTGACCGTTCCGGCACTTTATGGCCGGGAAAAAGCCGGTATTATACGCATTCAATCCCCTTCAGGGGTACATGAATTCTGCGAGGCAACACATGATTCTTCTCAAAACCAATTTTGGTGACATCAAAGTCGAACTG
>NZ_DJIO01000056.1:0-2509 GCF_002433655.1 Thalassolituus sp. UBA6592
GGAAGGCCCCTCTATGAGGACAAGAGGCCTGACAATTTTCGAAAATGCTTAAATAGAAATTTGTGGGACAGCAGTGGGCCACGCCTCTCTTTTTTTATGCGCGTTCCTTCTTGCGCGCGTTATGCGCATTTCAGCTGCTTTAAAAAGCGCTGTCGCTGAATGTTGCTCACGCCGTCCAGTGACGGACCCGGCCGGTATCAATGTGAATAAAACCACTTTTCGGATAGTAACCTACACCACCACTGCCCATGGCCAGCGCAGCTTTGTGCAGGTGACGGTGTGATACGCCGGGGATGCGGATGTCGATGGCACGGCCCTGCATATGCAGGCTGTGTTCGGCGACACCATCGCTGGCGTGGCGCAGATCGGAATTGGTTTTGGGGGCACGGTAGCCAGAGATGATGTACAGAGGTTCGTGATGACCGAACAGCTCCTGCAGATAGTACATGTTCTGATACAACTCGCGTTGCATGGCCAGCGCCTGATTAGCATGATGATCGCGCACCAGATAATCCAGCGTCTGAATCTCATCGTCCAGATACTGGCCATCGGCCCAGAAGGTACAGTTGGCAGATTCACCGGTGTGGATATTGTAAACCTGCAGTGAGCGCTCACCCTTTTGCTGTGACTGGGCAAAAACGCCCGGGCTGGCGACAGCAGAAGCAATACCGGCTGCACTTAACGCAGCAGCCTGGCGGAGAAATTGACGACGGTTGTTCATGCCTGGAAATCCGGATCATTAAACTGAAAATTCTTTAATGCCGGGATTATGCCAAAGGCGGTGATTTAAAAATGATGATCAGTTCCGTCGTTCACGTAACGCTACATTAGTCATACATATTTCTGTAACACGCTCACGAGGGCTGACCTTAAATGAATAAAAGTCAGTTAAGTCTGAATATCGGGGCAGGCGCTTCTAAGTCGCAGGTATGAGGAATGACGATGAACGCCGCCATCCCTGCACTGATTGTGTGCGTACTGTTACAGCGTCACAGGATTGATTGCCGGGCGGCCAGCGATCAGATCGCGGTTGTAGACATCATCACGGACCTGAAGGTTGCCGTCATCATCGACCCAGGTTGTCCAGTACATCAGATAAACCGGTACCTCATCCTGTAAGCGGATGCGTGTTGTGCGGTTCTGATCAATGGCAGAGTCGATGTTATTGCGGGTCCAGCCCTGATAGCCGCGAAGCAGTTTTTCGGCCAGCAGACGGGGTTTCTCTACACGCACACAGCCGGAACTGAGAGCGCGCTTATCAAGATTGAATAACTGCGGTTGCGAGGTGTCGTGCAGGTAAATATCTTTGTTATTAGGGAACAGGAATTTAATCGTTCCCAAGGCATTATCGTCACCGGCTTTCTGTACCAGGCGATAAGGGAAGTAATTGGCCGAAACCTTCGACCAATCGACATCGTAGGGGTTAACGAACTGATCAACACCGTTTACCCGGGTAATCAGCTGGTAGCCTTTGCTTTTCAGATAGCCGGGATTGCGGCGGATCTTTGGCAACAGGCTGGTGACGGCGATGCGGCGTGGCACTGACCAGGTCGGTGCCAGTTCCAGCGTACTTATCTTGTGCGACATTACCGGGGTGCGGCGATCCAGATTACCGATGATGACTTTCATATCCAGCTCAGCGGAACCGCCATTCATCAGCTGCAGGCGGTAGTCAGCCATATTGACCATCACATGGCGGTCGCCCAGCTCCCGTGGCAGGTGACGCCAGCGCTTCATGTTCAGGGCGATCTTCTGCGCCATCTGGTATGGAGGAACATTCAGCCATGCCAGAGTCGCCTGATCCAGCTCTCCGTTTTCGCTCAGTTTGTGGCGCTGCTGGAAACTTTTCAGGGCTGCGGCCAGGGTGTCATCAAACAGGAATTCCGGGCGACTGAGGTCAATGGTGGCATGCTCAGAAGGTGCCAGAGTATGTTCTTCTGCTTCCTTGAACAGCCATGACAGGGCGCCTTTTTTAAGGTCGCCATACTGGCTGAGCATCCAGCGCAGGTGAGGAACCAGACGATGGCTGTCACCGGCTTTCAATACCAGATCGTCGGGCAGCGGGTACCAGCGTCCGGAGTTGGATATTGCCAGATAGCGGTTAAGCTGTTTGCGCAGTTTCAGGTAACCCGGATGTGAGGGCGTGAGTTTCTCGACCAGAGAATCCAGTTCATTGCGGCGGATGGATTCGGCCAGCAGATTGACAATCTGGTCTTCACTGATGCGCTCTGTAAGTCCGGTGGATTGTGTCGCTGCGACTTTGCGGATAGCGTGATCGCCCTCGCCGGTGTCGGGCAGCAGTTCGGCATTGAGTGCCTGTTCGGCGTAGGTGATGAATGCATCTGTGAGCAGAACCTCCACCGCAGTCGCCTGTTTCGGCAGGTTCGACAGGCGGCTGGTTTCGCGTTCCAGGGTCGGCAGTTCATAGCCATACTGGCGCCAGTCATCCGCTGCTGTTTCACGCAGTACCTGCAGCAGGCCTTTGGCGGCATCGGTCAGCTCGTAGCTG
>NZ_DJIO01000087.1:0-168 GCF_002433655.1 Thalassolituus sp. UBA6592
ATGAGTCACGAAATCCGTACACCAATGAATGGGGTGATCGGCATGCTCGATCTGTTACGTGCCACACCGCTCAACAGCGAACAGAAACACCGCATTGATCTGGCCTCCAGCAGTGCCAACGCCCTGCTCAGCCTGATCAACGATATCCTCGATTTTTCCAAAATCGAA
>NZ_DJIO01000087.1:467-3188 GCF_002433655.1 Thalassolituus sp. UBA6592
ATCCTCGATTTTTCCAAAATCGAAGCCAACAAACTGGAGCTCGAACCGCTGCGCTTCGACCTGCTGAAAATGGCCGGTGAGCTGGGCGAGAATATGTCGCAGCTGGCACAGGCTAAACATCTGGATCTAATTCTGGATATCCATAACGTTCCTGTCTGTGAAGTCATTGGCGATGCCGGACGACTGCGCCAGATTCTGACCAACCTGCTGGGCAACGCCATTAAGTTCACCAGTGAAGGCCAGATCACGCTGAGCCTCGCCCTGCGCCCGGCATCTGTGGATCGCTGGCAACTGTTGGCCAGTGTGGAAGACTCTGGTATTGGCATTCCACAGGAAGCCATCGGTAATCTGTTCCAGGCCTTCAGTCAGGTCGATGCTTCAACTACCCGCCGCTACGGCGGTACCGGGCTCGGTCTCGCCATTGTGAAACAGCTGTGCGGTCTGATGGATGGCGACATTTCAGTGACCAGCGAACCGGGCAAAGGCAGCACCTTCACCGCCCGGGTCTATCTTGATGCGGCGCCGGAGTCAGCGCTGGCCCGCCCATCGCAGCCAGTGAACGGTAAACGCATTCTGGTGGCAGATCACAACCGTCTGCACACCGCCTGTATTGCCCGCCAGTTCGCTTTATGGGGCGCAAAAGTTACCTCGGCAGCTAATACCGCTGAAGCGGAAAAAGCGCTGTCGCAGGACAACTATGATATTGCTCTGCTGGATCTCGGGCTGCAGGAAGGGCATGAGATCATCACCACCCTGGCGCGCTTCAGACAGGAAAACCCAGACAACCTCACACGCTTTGTGCTGATGACACCGATGGATTTCATCGCCACACCGAAACGGCTGCAGCAGGCCGGGTTTGCCGCGTATTTCCCTAAACCCGTCACCTTCAATAATTATCTGATGACGCTGGATATGGCAGACAGCGCCGACAACGGCGAGGAAGCTGAAACGGTTCATCACTCAGGACACCGTCTGCTGCTGGTCGAAGATAATGAAATTAACCAACTGGTTGCCAGCGAACTTCTGAAAGGCGCAGGTTACCGCATCGATATTGCCAGCAATGGTTTGGAAGCGCTGAAGCAACTGGCAGAAATGCCGGCAGATTGCCCGTTTTCCGCCGTGCTGATGGACTGTCAGATGCCGGAAATGGATGGCTTTGAAGCAACCCGCGCCATCCGTAATGGCAAAGCCGGAGAAGAAGCCGTTAAGTTGCCGGTGATTGCCATGACCGCCAATGCCATGCAAGGGGACAGAGAGCGTTGTCTGGAGGCTGGTATGGATGACTATCTGACCAAGCCGATTCAGGCGGCGCAACTGATCTCTACCCTCACCCGCTGGCTGCCGGATGAAGCGCCTGGCGGGCCTTTGCTACAGCCAGAAGCCGAACCCGCCGAACAGGAACACGAAGTCTGGGACGAAGCCAGTGCCCTGGAACGTCTGATGGGTGATTCCGTGCTGCTGCGGCAGTTGCTGGGCATGTTCAGTGCTGAATTTCCTGACCGGCTGACAGAAATCAGCAAAGCGACGGAAGAACTGGATTTTGAAGAAATACACAGCTATGCCCATAGCCTGAAAGGCGTCAGCAGTAATCTGGCAGCCACAGCCCTGTACCGTATAGCCAATCAACTGGAAGAGGCTGCACTGAAGCACAATGAAGTTCTGTGCCAGTCACTGGTTACCCGCCTCGGGGAAGCCGGAGAGACATTCCTTCAATATGTGAAAGACTTTATTGACGACGGAACACAGTAATAACCCGGCAGACATGCGCTGAACGGCTACACTGAAGTTATCAAAGCATACGATTCGCTGAGCCAGGAGAGCCCTGCCGATGCCCGCTCCACACGTCATGATTGTTGATGATGCGCCCGAGAACCGCCTTGTGTTGAGCACACTGCTGGAGTCTGACTATCAGACTTCCGAAGCAGAGTGTGGTGAAGACGCCATCAACATGCTGTCTGATGCCCGCCCTGATCTTATTCTGCTGGATATCTCGATGCCCGGCATGAGTGGCTACGATGTCTGCGTCAATATTCGCAAAAATCCGGAAACCCGGGGTATTCCGGTGATCTTTGTCTCCGCCAAAGACAGTACCGAAGAGCGCCTTGAAGGCTTTGAAGCTGGCGCTGATGACTTCCTCACCAAGCCCATTGACGGCAACAGCCTGCTGGAGAAAGTTAAGTTTCATATCCAGCGCAGCCTGGATAAAAAAGAGGCCCAGAAACAGTCTCAGGATGCGATGAATGTCGCAATGGAAGCGATGACCAGCTCCAGCGAACTGGGCCAGATTATTCAGTTTGTAAAAGAAGTACAGACGATCCGCACGGCGATGCAGCTGAGTACCTCGATTATGACAGTTGCCTCGCAATTTGGTCTTAATACAGCAGTACTGATTGATACCGCTCCGGCCACATTACTCGGCTGTAGCAAAGATTCGATGGAAGCGCGCCTGATGGAAAAATTCCGCACGGCCGAACAGCGTATTACCAACATGGGCGTACGTACCATCATCCGCAGTGGTCCGGTGGTGATGCTGATTAAAAACATGCCCTATGACGATGAATCCCGTTACGGTCGCCTGAAAGACCATCTGGCGGTACTGGCCGATATTGCCAGCGACCGGGCCAAATCCATCCTCGCCGAATCCATGATGCACGAGCAGCGCCTGAGCTTCCTGAAAGAAATTATCGCCCTCGCCGAGCTGAACATTGAAAAGACTAGCAA
>NZ_DJIO01000168.1:0-41087 GCF_002433655.1 Thalassolituus sp. UBA6592
CACTATGAGAAATCCGGGCTAGGGTGGCTATTCTTCACTGAGATTCCCAGTTGTGGGGCTGCAGTTGGAGGCTTGATCATTATGTCAGGGGCTCTGATCAATACCTTCTACAAGCGTTAGAGATCTTAAGAAGTTTGACAAATTCCCACCCCGGAACGGCTTTTTTGTCAACATTCTGAAGTTCTATCAGTGTCAAAGAAGCACTTTAGACAAATTCCCTAGAAAGCCGTGTTTATGGCATTGATAGCTAATTTGTCAAAAAAACAAACCTGAGTGTGCGTGCATGGGCACTACGTCGCTGACCGCACGGGCGTTCGGTCAGAACGACAATCCGGTGCAGGTGCTGCAACAGGCGCTGTGGCTGGTTGCCCCGGTGCTGATACTGGTGCTGGGCTGCGCGCTGATCGCCGTCCCGCTGTTACTGCCATTAATGGGTGGCAGTGCGGATATTCAGTCCGGGGCGCGGGAATACCTGCTGATCCGCCTGTGTGCGGCACCGGCTGTTCTCGGTCAGTACGTACTCACTGGCTGGTTTATTGGTCTGGGGCGCACGCGCATTCCGTTGATCGTTCTGACCGTCGCCAATCTGCTGAACGCCGTGCTGGATTACTTTTTTGTCTTCCATCTGCATATGACCAGCGACGGCGTGGCACTGGGCAGTGTTATGGCAGACTACTCCGGGCTTGCAGTCGCTCTCTGGTTTGCCCACCGCCAGGGGCTGATCACGCTGGGCAAAATGCCATCACTGACCCTGCTGAAGCCGATGCTGCGCATTAACCGCCATCTGTTTATCCGTACTCTGCTGCTGCTCGGGGTGTTTGCTTTCTTCACTGCTCAGGGCGCCCGCCAGGGCGAGCTGGTACTGGCCGCCAATGCCATGCTGATTTCCCTGCTGATGCTGATATCCAATGCACTGGATGGCTTCGCCCACGCTGCCGAAACCCTCACCGGGCAGAGTCTTGGACGAAAACAGTCTGACGATGTACTGCGCACCATCCGTCTGACCGGCATCAATATGCTGCTGATGGCACTGCTGCTGACCCTGGCGTTTGCGCTGTCCGGTTCTTATCTGTTCCGCCTGTTAACGGACAATCCCGACCTGCTGCCGGTGCTGAACAAGTACCGCTGGTTTCTGTTCTTCCTGCCACTAATGGGCATGCCCAGCTTCTGGCTGGACGGCATATTTATCGGTGCCCAGGCCACGGCGCAGATGCGCAATGCCATGATTCTGTCAGTGCTGCTGGTATTTATCCCGCTGTGGCTGGCAGGCCAGAGCCAGACACTGAATCTGGGCAACAGCGGCCTCTGGTTTGCCTTTTATGCCTTCATGCTAGCCCGCGCATTCTTTATGGGCGGCACTTTTCTGACATTGTTAAAGCGTCCGCAAAATTTTATGTAACAGAGATGGCCAGAGCGTCAATCTTTACTATACTTTCCATTGTCGACAGAAAGAATGTTTTTAAATATCTGATTTTAAAGGGATTTTTATAAAGTCCGCCGGATGCGGAAAAATTCCATCAAAGCAGTGCGGATGACTGGTTGATCTGCTTTACCCACAAAGATAACGTGGATCATTCGCACTGATGAAAGGAGGGCAGAGGCAAGGTTATGGCTGAGCAAATCATTGAGTTCAACATTCAGCAGGCTGCAGAAGAAGAAGCAGGCAGTGGCTGTCTGCGCAGCGTGCTGGCATCCCGCGCCGATCAGGTTGCGCGTATTGTTGATCTGCCGGAAGGCGAAGCAGAAGAGAAGCTGCTGGAGTTCGTGATCCGTTATATTGAAGACGCTCCAAAGATGCTGAACGACCTTGAAGATGCCGCGGAAGAAGCCGGCCTCGCCGACTTCGTTGAGCCCATCGTGCGCATTGCCCGCGAGTTTTTCACCATGCCACCGGCCGAGCTGCAGGATGCCTCCGGTCTGACGTCTCTGATGTACGAAGCCTATCTGGCGCACCGTATGCTGGAAGAGGTCAACGAAACTTACATTAACCAGATGGGCCAGCCGCTGACGCCGATGGATATGACGCTGTCCAATGTGATTATTCACACCCTGATTGGCGAACCCTTTGCCAACGATCTGGATGACATCACCACTGCTACTGTAAGCCGCCTGTTTGGCCGCGATAACCCGTACGGCAGCGCTGACTTCAAATCATTCATCAGTAAACAGAGTGCCAACAACCTGGTACATATCTGGCGCAAGTGGCCTTCCATGTCCGGCGAAATGGGCCTGCTGAGTAACCTGCTCTGAGCCCAGGCATAAGCACAATCAGACATTGAAATCAGGCCCGCCAATGCGGGCCTTTTCTGTTGTTGCCAATGCATTCGCTGCTCCGAACATGCCTGCGACATTTTGTCACCCCTGACTTTCTGCAACCCGGTCCGAATCCGCCAGTCTTACCCCAGGCAATACAGCACGCGGAGTGCACTTATGAAAAACCTTCTTCTTTCTGCCAGCATGACTCTGATGGTTATGCCGGGCATCAGCTACGCCGACTCGTACCGCATCGACAGCGAATCCGGTAATTCCTTTATCAGCTTCAAACTGCGGGAAGACGGTCACCGCTGGGTGGTCGGGCGTTTCAATCAGTTTGAAGGCGACCTGCAATGGGATGCCACGCAGCCGGAGAACACCGAGCTGAACATCGCCATCGATTCAACCACTGCCGATACCAACAGCCAGAAGCGCGATAAAACCCTGCGCGGTAAGAATGTATTCGACAGCAGCAACTTCCCGCACATCAGTTTTACCACCAGCGATTATCAGATGATCAACGATGAAAGCGGACGCATATCCGGCACTGTGACGCTGCACGGCGTCAGTAAAGATGTCAGCTTTCCGGTACAGCAGACCGGTATCGGTTTCACCAGCAACGGCCACCCCCTGCTGGATTTCCAGGGCATGACAGTGCTGCATCTGCGTGATTTCGGCATTCGCTATCAGGCTGGCAATGCCAGTGATGAGATTATGCTGGAGATGAATCTGGAAGGTGTATGGCAATCAAGCTGATGCCAGTTGGCGGCGCTTAAATAGCAACCGTCCGGCCAGTCCGGATACAAAAACGCCGCACGGATCAGTGCGGCGTTTTTGTTGGGCGTAAGTCCTGCCACGCGAATCAGTGCAGATCGTCTACCAGTGTCGCCGCCAGTTCTGCTGCCATCATGCTGCCGGCGGACTGTACCGCTTTCTGCAGGGCAACCTTCTTCAGCCCGGAGACACCTTTGGCCTGCTGGCTGAACGAACTGAGGGCACGGCCCTGATTGTCGACGATGGTGACCCGGCAATCGAGAAAGGCATAGTAATTACCGCTCTGCTGTTTGCTGGTCTGATCCGCTGTGATCTGAAACTCCAGATCATAACTGCCACCACTCTGAATCTTCATACCCTGATCGGTTAAGGCTTCGATCATTGGCCCGCGCATGGCTTCGCTGTCGCTGTCCTGTGCCACAACGGAGACTCTTAAGGCACCGATGCGATCATAAATATCGCGCTGCAGCGCACGCAGTTCCGCCGACATAACAGCACCCTGACGGTTCATACTGACCAGCGCCAGACGTTCGGATAAACGTTCCCGCTGGGCGAACAGTTTCACCGCCGGCAGTAATGGCGTCAGCTGCTGCAGTGGCTCGCCACCACGGGACTGGGCAGCGATGTCCATGATCTGCTCATCAATGCTGTCGACATCACGGCGCAGACGCGCCGCCGCCTGGCTGCGGTTCAGCTCCACCAGCACGTAAGCGTAGGTGCCATCCACATAACTGTCGGACTGAACCACTTCGTCCAGCTCAGCTTCCGGCACCTGACTGCGGGCATAGTTGGTTACGCTGCGCTGCACTTCGCTGGCACGTCCGGTCCCTGAGGTTTCCGTGGTAGAGCTGCTGAAATCACCGGTTACCGTGACTTTCAGCTGCGACACCAGATCCACCCGCGCCAGTTCCGCCGCACGTTTCACCGCGGCAGCCTGATCACCGTAGATTTCCATGGAACCGACGCCGTAAGCCATGCCGCTCTGCTGCGGTGGCTGGGTAATCCAGTCCGGGCGCATGGCCTGCTGTGCTTTATCCTGCACCGATGCCTTACTCTGTTGCGTGGCGCAGCCCGTCGTCAGACAGGCGCCCGCCACCAGCAACAGCACAGCGGAAAACTTATTCACGTGAGCTCCTTAAAATCCGAACTTGGATTTTTCCTGCAGCTTCTGGATTTTCTTCTGACCATTCCAGACTTCGATGTTGGATTCCATATCCACCAGTTTGAGGTCCACCTGGTAGAAGGTCACTCGGTCATTACCCACCTGATCAACGATGGAGTTGATGCTGCCGGACAGAGCGAAGTCGGCGGCTTTTTCCTGACCCATCTGCTTGGCGTCTTTGGCGTTCAGTTCCTGATCACGGCGCTCGTCACGGATGGCATCACGCTCGTCACCACCGGCAACAAAGCTGGCTTTGCCGGAACGGATAATGGCGCGCTTGATATCGTTCACGAAGGTATCAATGGCGATGTGCTCATGGGACTTGTTGGTGATGCGCGAAACGATCACAGTCGGCTTGCGGCTGTTGTCCATTTCAAACTCGCTGGCCCATGGGAAAGACAGAGCGTCGGTGATCATCTCGTTGGCCACCAGTTCCGAATCCTTGGCGTTCCAGCGGTCCGACAGCGCGACTTCTTCACCTTCCTGCAGACGGGTCACTTTGGTGCTGCAGGCGGAGGTGGCGACTACGGCCAGACCGAGCAGAGTACAGGCAGTCAGTTTGCTGAATTTATGCATAGTTTTGTCCTTTCGTTTTGGCCTTCAATGATTGACCTTCAGTTACTTACCCTGTGGTTTGACACCGTCAAAGGTGCGTACCCGCCACAGGTGAATATCCCCGGTCTGCAGATTCACCTGTTCACGGTGTACCTGCTGACCCCCGGTAGTTTTATCAGACACCAGTTCCAGCTGATGTTCACCCGGCTCCAGCGCCACCCGGCGCAGACGGATTTCGTTCGGCAGCAGCAACCAGTTGCGGGTTTCCGCCGCATCCGTCAATTGCATCAGCAGCTTACCGGCAAAGCTGAGTAATGCCTGGCCGCCGTCACCGCTGCTGCCATTACCCGAATTACCGGTCAGGGCATTGGTGGCGGTCTGGGCAGTCAGGGCTTTGAACGCGGCCCGCGCCAATGCGGCGCGGATATCTTCACCGGCATTCACCAGCTGCTCCTGCACCGCGATCATACCCGGGCTGGAGGCTTCCAATAATGGCAGTTTTTCATTACCGACCTGTAACTGCGACGGGCCTTCGTGCTGTGGCCGGCTGTAATAAGGCACTGTGACCCGCAGCGAGTTGCCAATGGCACTGATCAGACCGATGCTCTCCGCCTGACTCCACAGTGGCCCCAGCGGCACCGTCTTGGTAAAAAAGATTGGCTTAAAGGTAGCGCGGCTGACGTTGAGATAAGCGGTTACCAGTCCGTACAGGCTTTTATCGGCATAGAGCACGTAGAACCACGCCAGTTCATCACTGTCAGTGCCGATAAAATACGGGCTCAGCGACAGTGAGCGGATGTGCGGATTGACCGACATCTCGAGGTTCATTTCTTTACGCTGCGGGGCGATGCCTTTGTCTTCCAGCACAATCAGCTGGGCTTTGTCCGCGCCCCAGTCATCCAGCTCAGCGCGTTGTTTTTCGCTCAGTTTTTTCTCTGCCAGTGCACGCCATTCGTTATCGTAGCCACCAGCTCTGCGCATCATGCGCACCACATCGAACCAGGCCTGATCGGTGATCGATGAATCAAGAAAATACTGTTTGGCGTAACCACCTTCGTAAGCTTCGGCCGCTTTCTGATAACTGATGCGGGCGTCGTCGTATTCGCCGTTCATTTCAAAGCTGACACCCGCCATATAATGGGCCAGCGCGTCATCACGGTATTGCCAGTCGTCGGTATCGACGAAGTTGCCCAGCAACAGATTGAACACCTTCATGATTTTGCTGAAGGTGCGCTCGTCTTTGTCTTTCTTCTGCTGGTAATTGCCTTTGCGCGAATTGATATCGTTGAGCTTGATGATAATGCGCCGTGCTTCGACCCGCGCCGCCTCGAGATTATCCAGACGCTCATTGCGGGTAGTGGACTGCTCCGCCAGCGCCAGATAATTCAGGGATTTGTAGTAGTTGATCAGCACCCGCTCAAACTCTGCACCCGGGTATGGCCCCAGGCGCGGGTTAGTCATCAGTACCGCCAGCTCATCCCCGACACGACGGGTTTCGAGGTCTTCAGCGATACGCTCGGCACTTTCCAGAAGCTGATTGCTTTCGGCGTACTTACCTTCAAGGTAACGCACCATGCCCAGCTCAAGGTTATACAACAGGCGGTCGTTACCGGTCGGCGACAGGGCCTTCTCGATTTTAGCGGCGGACTCTTCGTATTTGCCCTGCTGTGCATCGACGATGGCACCGTTTACTCCGGCACCATAGGTAGCGCACCCGGCCAGAAACATCAGCGGTAAAGAGATCAGCAGTGCACGAAATAAATGCCTCATGGCAGGAGCGGTTCCTTGCTTCAGGTAAGGTCACTGAAAGGTCACTAAAGTCAGACTGGTAAGGCTAGTGGAAAGCAGCCGCCCGCACAATGCGCAGAGACATGAAGAATTCGTTTCACCAGCGCCGGCAATGCCCGGGCGATCCGGATTGGTTATCGGGGACTGGTTATCGGGGATTTGTATCAGGGTCTGTTAATGGGGAGCGGTTAACGGGAATCTGTTAACGAAGAGCCAGAAACGACTCAGGCCACGGGTATATCCATATACCGGTGGCCTGAGAATCGGGTGCTGTATTGAGTTTCAGTTTAATTACGGACGGTTATAAGTCCAATGGAGATTTGTTAAGTATTGTCACTGTCTTGGGGCGACAATCCAATGATCTTCAGCGGCTGCTCACCTTCATCGTAAATGGCCTTACCCTCAGGCGTGACGCGGGTTACCAGCTCTTCTGCGGCAGCATCTTCAGCCAGCTGCTCGGAGTAAGTCTGCTTGTATCCACAGGCAATACACTCACGCACTTCTTCCCCGGCGTCATCAGTGAACATGACGGTCTTGTCCATCTCACTGCATTTCGGGCACACCGCACCGGCGATAAAACGGCGCGGACGTTTCATTGGCTGATCGCTCATGCCACTTCCTCCACTTCAATACCTGAGTGGCGCAGCAGCGGTTCAACCGATGGTTTGCGGCCACGGAAATTCTCGAACAATACCGCCGCTTCCTGGGAACCACCTTTGCTGAGGATTTCGTTCAGGAAACTCTCGCCTGTGGTGCGGTTAAAGATGCCCTCTTCCTCAAAACGCGAGAAAGCATCCGCACTGAGCACTTCTGCCCATTTGTAGGAGTAGTAACCCGCGGCATAACCACCGGCAAAGATATGGGTAAAGCCGAGCTGGAAGCGGTTGAAGTCCACCGTTGGCACCACGGTCACTTTTGCCCGCACATCGTTCAGCAGGGCCTGCACATCGACGCGGTTAGTGTCGGAATATTCATTGTGCAGACGGAAATCAAACAGCGCGAATTCCAGCTGACGCATGGTGGCCATGGCGCTCTGGAAGTTCTTCGCCGCCAGCAGTTTATCCAGCAGCTCCTGTGGCAGGGGTTCACCGGTCTCAAAGTGACCAGACAGGAACGCCAGCGCTTCCGGCTCATAACACCAGTTTTCCATAAACTGACTTGGCAGCTCGACCGCATCCCAGGCAACGCCGTTAATACCGCTGACATCGGCGACATCAATCTGCGTCATCATATGGTGCAGACCGTGGCCAAATTCGTGGAACAGGGTGGTCATCTCATCATGGGTCAGCAGCGCAGGTTTATCACCCACCGCCGGGCTGAAGTTACACACCAGATAGGCCACCGGCAGCTGCACGCCATCGGCGGTACGGCGACGCACACGGCAGTCGTCCATCCACGCGCCGCCCCGTTTTTTCGCGCGGGCGTACAGATCCAGATAGAAAGCCGCAATCTGCTGGCCATCTTTGGTCACATGGAAGAAACGCGCATCCGGATGATAGGTATCAAATGTTTTCTGCTCTTCAAAACTGACGCCATACAGGCGCGAGACCACTTCGAACATACCTTTGATCACGGTATCCACCGGCAGGTATGGGCGGATATCTTCCTGCGAAATCGAGTAGCGCGCCTGACGCAGCTTCTCGCTGTAGAAAGTGACATCCCATGGCTTGAGTTCATCACAGCCGTTCTCTGCGGCAAACGCGGCTAATTCGGCAAACTCACGTTCCGCCTGAGGTTTGGCTTTGTCCGCCAGATCGTTGAGGAAACCCAGCACTTCATCCGGAGACTGCGCCATCTTGGTGGCCAGTGAATAGTCGGCGTACGATGGGAAGCCCAGCAGCTGCGCCAGTTCAAAGCGCAGTGCCAGAATCTCATTCATATTGGCAGTGTTGTCGAACTTACCTTCATCCGGGCCCAGCTCGGAAGCTCTGGTGACGTAGGCGGTGTACATTTCTTCGCGCAGCTCACGGTTTTCGCAGTAGCTCATCACCGGCATATAAGACGGGAAATCCAGCGTCAGCAGATAGCCCGGTTCATCTTTGGCTTTCGCCTGCTGCGCCAGCAGATCCATGGCGCTGTCCGGCAGCCTGGCCAGTGCGGACTTATCGGTAATCACTTTCTGCCAGGCGTTGGTGGCATCCAGTACGTTCTCGGCGAATTTGGAGGTCAGCTCGGACAGACGGCTGCGGATTTCACCGTAGCGTTTCTTTTTGTCTTCCGGCAGATCGACACCGGCCAGATGGAAATCACGCAGCGCGTTATCCACCGCTTTCTTCTGTGCCGTGCTCAGGGTGTCGTAGGCTGCGGAATCACGCAGTTTTTTCCACGCATCACACAGCTTTTTGTTCTGCCCCAGCTCAGTGCTGTACTGGCTCAGCAGCGGCAGGCAGGCATTGTAAGCATCGCGCAGTTCATCACTGTTGAGTACGCCATTCAGGTGGCCGACAGGAGACCAGGCCAGGGAAAGCTCATCGTCCCACTGCGACATCGGCGCGACAAAGTTATCCCAGGTCGGCTCAGATACCGTGTTCAGCAGCTCGTCGATGCGCTCACGGTTGCGCGTCAGCAGGGATTCGATGGCCGGCTTCACGTGTTCCGGTCTGATGGCAGAAAACGGGGGTAACAGATGGCTCTCTAACAGGGGATTCGCGGACATAGAAACTTTCCTGAACGTGTCGATGGCTGAAGGTGGATACAGTGTTCGCCGGTTAAGACAACGGCAACGGTGGCTATTCACCCAGAGATTGGGTCAAATAGTGAGAAATTCAATATCAGGGCCTGTTTACACTCACTAAACAGTTCTGGCGATGGCCGCTCAGCTGTTATGAATACCGGGCAGCTATGGCTAAAAAGCCCTCAGGCTGTGTTGCTGAACAGCTCGCTTAAGTCATTAAGCCACGTGTTCAGCGCCTTGCCTGAAGACTTTTTCACCGATACCAGAACTGTCCACTGAGTATAAACAAGCCCTCAGCGGAAATAACCACTATGTCAGATATAAGAAACTATCAGGGCCATAGCCCGAAACTGGGTGAAAGAGTATTCGTCGACCGCACCGCCGTGGTGATCGGCGATGTGGAGCTGGGCGACGACTGCTCCGTCTGGCCGCTAACCGTCATCCGCGGCGATATGCACCATGTACGCATCGGTGCCCGCACCAGTGTGCAGGACGGCAGCGTGCTGCATATTACCCACGCATCCGATTTTAACCCTGGCGGCTACCCGCTGATCATTGGCGAAGACGTAACCATAGGTCACCAGGCCATGCTGCACGGCTGCACCATTGGCAACCGCGTACTGATCGGCATGAAATCCATGGTGATGGATGGCGCTGTCATTGAAGACGAAGTGATCGTTGCCGCCGGTGCCGTTGTGCCTCCGGGCAAAGTACTGGAAAGCGGCTATGTCTACAAAGGTAACCCGGCACAACAGGCACGCCCGATTACCGACAAAGAACGTAAATTCTTCCCCTACACCGCAGGTAATTACGTCAAACTGAAGGATAAGCATCTGGCGGAAGGGTTTGATCAGCCGTTGTGATTGCGGGTAGACAAACCTGCTGCTGAGCCGGGCGGGCTGAGCTGTGTCATCAGCCCTCCCGGTCTGCGGAATACGCCAACTGACCCTGATCGCCGACACGCCCGCATGGGTAACCCGAAAAATACTAGCGCCTGCCGGCAGAAGGTCTTTTTGGCTGTCCGTCTTCTGCTGTTTTTACGTTAGTCTTGCGCGATCATCCCGTTGGCGACTCATCCAGTTACCTACGCATCCCGTTAACGACTGAGACCCGTTAAATAAGACCCATGACTAAGGACAGTCCAATGACCCACAGCCGTCTTCCGCTGGCCCCAGCGATGGTAAGCATCAGAGCAATGGTGTTAATAATCAGCGCCATGCTGCTCAGCGCATGCAGCAGTCACGCTCCACATAACGCCTGCTTCAACCAGACTTCCTGCAACCAGAACTCCTTTAACCAGCTATCAGCAGACAGTATTTATGTCCATGCTGAAAAACCCTATGCAGAAAAGGTGCAGGATCTCATTCAGCGCCTCGAGCAGGAATATCAGCCACCCGCGGGACTGATCGCTATTATCGTTGCCACCCGCTCATCTGAATCCGGCCTTTATCAGCTGCAGATGAAAACGCTGCAATCTGTGGATGCCGAGCAACAGCAACTGCTTTATGTCACAGCGGATGCTGAATCTGAGGATCGGGATCAGTATTTTGTCGGTATGAAAGATTCCGCCGCGCTACTGGGCGCCGCAGATTTCCGGATTCTGCTGATAACGGATGACGGCATCGCATGGTCAGCAACAGATGAAGTCGTATCGGCCCCACAGCTGTCTGCCATTTTGACGGCCATTCGCAGTAAATAAGCGCGGCGATCTGTCGGCAGGAGCGGAGGTTATTCCTCCGTTTCCTCTTCTTTGTATAGCTTCATTCCCCGCGCCTGATAATTTGTCAGCGCACTCGGGTGATCCAGAGTGCAGGTGTGCACCCACACTCTTTCTGTTCCCGCCCAGTTCCAGGCAGACTGAATGGCATGACTCAGTAACGGCCCGCCGAAACCACGGCCGATAAACCCCGGCGCCAGACCAAAATAGCGGATTTCAGTATTCCCGCCGTCCGACCGCTGCAGCTCGTAATAGCCAGCAATACTGCCGCGGTGATATGCCACCCAGGTGCGGTGATCGTCGCTCTCTACTGTGTTGCGCCACTGCTCATCGGTCCAGTTATCAAGATCGCCCCACTCCCAGTCGCTGCCAACCAGCTGGTACAGAAAGCGGTTAAACGCATGTTGTGGGACTTCGCTTTCCATCACCATCAGGTCATGGGGCAGCGGTTTGTATTGCAGCTCATCCGCTGACGTCATTTCCAGATAGTAGGTGGTGTAACGCATTGTTTTTATGCCCGTTAAATTGCCTGATTGCGCTGTGCAGATTGCAGTCATCGCCACAGCGCAAAGTTCTTCACAGATTCGTGATCTGAGTCGTACATTCTGACACATTTAACAGTTATCTTCCCTGTCGCTCAGATGCTCGCCCTCCCAGTAATGGGCGGCACCGCTGATCGGGTCTCCTGCCTGTCAGGTATTCGGGTTGTCCGCCCTCTCTGACTCCGGTAAGTTGAACTTCATCACATGTAATGATTTATCACATGTAAGGTATTTAACCTCTTACATGTGATGAGGTACTTTGATCCCATGAACCAACAATCGAAACCGAAATCTTCAGCTCATTATCAACGGGAATACCGTCGGCGCCTGCGCGAGCAGGGGCTGATCAAGAAGGAAGTATGGATTCTCCCGGAGAACGCCAGGCAGCTTGCCGAGTACGAAAAGCAGCTGCGTGGCCCTCATGGCGAGACCGATTCAACAGGAGTGATAAGTATGAACGAGACTATTAAGCGCTGGACCACTGACAGCCTCGCCGAAGCTTTGCAGAGTGCAGGACTCTTTGCAGACAAACAGGCGTCACTGGAACTGATTGATGGGGTTGATCCGGCCCTGCACATTGTGATGCATGAGTACGGTGATCTGCCGCTGTTTTTAACCGTGGCCGGTGATCAGATTATTGTTGAAGCCGTACTGTGGCCGGCAGCCGATGTGGCTGACGTACAGAAATTCAACGATGCGGTACTGCGCACTCATAAGTATCTGCCGTTATCGACCATCAGTCTGGATAACATCGACGGTGAAGATTACTACCACATGTTCGGCGCACTGAGTGCAACGTCCATTCTGGCCAACGTCATTTTCGAAATCGAAGTGCTGGCCAGCAATGTCATTCAGGCGACCGAAGCCTATGGCGAGTTTTTAACCCTTCCAATGGCGGCCAATTAAGGCAAGGAGACGCATATGAACATCTGGGCAAAAATGATGACCGCATTGCGCGGTGGGGTAAACGAAGCCGGTGAAGCCATTGTCGATTCTCAGGCACTGAGAATTCTCGACCAGGAAGTCCGTGATGCCGCCAGCGAGCTGAATCAGTCAAAAAATGCACTGGCTGAAATCATGGCGCGCCACAAACTGGCTGAGCAGAAATGCAAAACGCTGCAACAGCAGATTGAAGAGCATGAAGGCTACGCCCTGAAAGCGCTGGAAAAAGGCGATGAAGGTCTGGCCCGTGAAGTGGCGGAAAAAATCGCCGGCTTCGAATCCCTGCTCAGCACAGAGCAGGAAGCAGAAACCGGTTATTCCGCCAGCGTGGCAAAACTGAAAACCGCCATTATGCAGACTGAAGCCAATATCAAACGATTGAAACAACAGGTGGATACCGTTAAGGCAACAGAAAACGTACAGCGCGCTCAGGCAGCGGTCGCTGCGCGTCACAGTGGCTCCAGTTCAAAACTGCATACCGCGATGGAATCGCTGGAACGCATTAAAGAAAAACAGGCCCTGCGTGACGCGCAGATGACAGCCGCCAGCGAACTGGCAGAAGAATCACAGGACGTCTCCCTGCAAACCAAACTGGAACAGGCCGGTATAGCAATAAAGGGGAGCAGTACCGACGACATTCTGCAACGGATTAAAAGCAAAAAGCAGTGATCGCACTCTGATCACCGATAAATGCCGGTAATGCGCAGGCCGGCCTGAGAATACTGCACAGGGAGTAAAGGAATGTTTTTTATCTTTTTAACCGACGGAATGAATCCGTTCTACCAGAACATTGCTTCATTCCCGACGGCCATCTACACCTTTCTGCTCGCAATCTGCGTGCTGTATTGGCTGGTCGCAGTATTGGGCTGGATCGATATCGATGTACTGGATTTCGATCCGCCTGAGGCTGAAGGCAACCTGGATATTAATACCAGTCACAATCACAGCACCGCAGATGCGCTGGCCGGCCTGATGCTCAGGTTTGGCTTAACCGGCGTGCCGGTTACCGTGATTGTCAGTCTGATATCCCTGTTCGGCTGGCTGATCTGCTATTACCTGGTGCACTTTCTGTTCGCGTTTATTCCGCATGGATTATTGCACTGGCTGGCAGGCGTTCCGATATTTTTTGCAGCACTTTATGGCGCGGTATTAATTACCGCCCAGGTGATCAAACCACTGCGTTCTTTTTTTCAGAAAACCGAGCAGAACACTCAGAAGCGGGTGCTCGGTCAAACCGCTGTCGTGCGCACCTCACGGGTAGATGAAAACTTTGGCGAGGCCACACTGGCGGATGGCGGTGCTGGCCTGATTCTGAAAGTCAGAGCTTCTGCGGGAGAAAGTTTTGCCCATGGAGATCGCGTCGTACTGCTGGAATACCTGCCGGATGACAACGCCTACCGGGTGATATCAGAAGCAGATTTCAGTAGCTGAATACTGACAGACGAATGAGCGGCGACAATTGTCCCCGCAGAAGGATTTAGTTAAACCACACAGGCTGCAGTGCAGCCATAACGGCCTGGTTAAGTTAACAGGCCAACATGCAAACAGGAAATGGAGTACCAGGACATGGCAGATTTGTCTGTGTTAATGCCTATTGTTACCGGAATAGGCATCGTCTTTATCATTCTTATGGGGCTGGCAGCGCTGTTCAAAGCCTTTTATTACAAGGTGGATCAGGGCACCGCGCTGATCGTCAACGACATGAGCGCCACACCGAAAGTGCATTTTACCGGTGCACTGGTGTACCCGATCATTTACAAAAAAGAATTGATGAAAATCTCGCTGATCACACTGGAAGTGGATCGCCGGGCTAAAGATGGTCTGATCTGTGCAGACAACATGCGTGCAGACATTACCGTTGCATTCTATCTGCGTGTAAATGAAACCGCGGAAGACGTACTGAAAGTTGCCAAGTCGATTGGTGCCAGCCGTGCCTCTGATAAAGATGCGGTTAACGAACTCTTCAATGCGAAATTTTCAGAAGCACTGAAAACCGTTGGTAAACAGATCGACTTCGTATCGCTGTTTGAAAACCGTCAGAAATTCCGTGACAAAATTATCGAAGTCATAGGTAACGATCTGAACGGCTACATCCTTGAAGACGTTGCGATTGACTACCTTGAGCAGACGCCGAAATCGTCCCTGGATCCGAACAATATTCTTGACGCTGAAGGTATCAAAAAGATCACTCAGCTGACCGCGACCCAGAATGTAATTACCAACAATCTGGAACGTGACGAAGAACTGGCAATCAAGAAAAAGAACGTCGAAACCGTTGAAGCCATGCTCGAACTTGAGCGTCAGCAGTCCGATGCAGAAGCACGTCAGGGACGCGAAATTGCCACCATCCGTGCGCGTGAAGAAGCTGAGACCATCAAGGTTCAGGAAGAAGAACGCCGCAAAGCGGAAGAAACCACCATTTCCGTTGAGAAAGACCTGGCCGTACAGCGTGAAAATCAGCAACGTGAAATCGAAGTTGCCGAGCAGAATCGTCAGCGTGCTGTGGTTATCGAAATTGAGAAAGTTACCCGTGCCCGCGATCTTGAAATCGTTGCCCGTGAACGTGAAGTAGAAATTCAGAAAATCGAAGCTGAAAAAGCCATCGAAGTTGAACGCAAAGAAATCGCCAACGTGGTGCGTGAACGTGTTGCTGTGGATAAAACCGTGGCCATCGAAGAAGAGCGCATCAAAGAGGTTCGCGAAGTATCCGAAGCGGATCGCCTGAAACAGACTCAGGTACTGGCTGCAGAAGCCACGGCCGAAGAAGAGAAAGTGAAACAGGTGAAAGAAGCCGAAGCCAAAGAACTGGCGGCGAAACACAAAGCCGTTGAAATCACCACCATGGCTCAGGCAGAACTGGAAGCGGCTGCGAAAGAAGCCGACGCCAAGAAAAAACTGGCGGAAGGTACTCAGGCTGAACAGGCTGCCCGCGGTCTGGCTGAAGCGAAAGTACAGTCTGCTAAAGCAGAAGCTTACGAGAAAGAAGGTCTGGCTGAAGCCAGCGTAATCAAAGCCAAAGGTGATGCACAGGCCGACGCCCTGCTGGGTACCGGTAAAGCAGAAGCTGAAGTTGTGGCGGCGAAAGGTAATGCAGAAGCTGAGTCTGCCCGTGAAATCGGTATGGCCCAGGCTGCGGTTACCCGTGAGCAGTTTAAAGCCGAGGCCGATGGCCTGGTTGATAAGTTCAACGCCATGAACAACATGAGCGATGAAGCACGTTCCCACGAAGAATTCCGTATGGGTCTGGAAACTGCACTGAAAGAAGCGCTGGCCTCTATCGATGCAGGCAAAGATATTGCCCGTGAAAATGCCGAAGTTCTGGCCGTGGCTCTGCAGAAAGCGAAAATCGATATCGTTGGCGGTGAAGACCACTTCTTCGATAACTTCGCCAAGTCTCTGTCCATCGGTAAAGCCGTTGATGGTCTGGCCGGTAAGAGCTCTACCATTCAGGCCCTGCTCGGCAAAGTGATGCAGGCCTCCACTGTGAAAGAAGCAGCGAAGGACGTTGCCAACAACGCACAGCACTGATCGGTAAAACGAAAGTGTAAAACGCTGATGTAGAAAGAAGGTGTGAAGCGGCAGCCCGGCTGACGGGCTGCTGCACTTCCGCTAGCAGTTTAGCCGGTAAAAACAAACACACCGATACGCAGGATTATCGATCACTGCCCGGGACCAGCAGTACGGAAAAGGACAACGCAATGGCAGAGCAAAAACAACCTGAAGACGTCATCGACAGCGCCGTCGCTCAGGGCGGCGCTTATGAGATTATTAAAAAGCGTCTGCAGGATCAGGGAAAACAGCTGGAACAAAGTCTTGATCAGCTGAATAAATCCCGTACCGAAGAATTTGGTCAGTCCGATATGAAAGTCGTTGGCCGCATCCGGGTTCGTACCGAAAATAACTGTATCGCCCGCGATATGGTTCAGGTCGGGCAGCATTTATTATTTGGTTACAACGTCTTTATCGGCCTGAAAAAGGAAACTCAGGTTGAAGATGTCTTTGCCCTGTTTTCACTGCAGGAAAATGATGGTCAGTTTGAAGCCGTTGAAGTACCTGCAGCCGGCACATTCTTGTCTGAGCCTGCCTTTGTTAATGACTTTGACGAACTGTACCGTTACTACAAACACACCCGCCTGGTTGAACTGACGGTTAAGAAAGGTCAGCTGCTGGCTGGTTTCCAGATCGGTGAACGGCTGGAAGATCTGCGTGTGTTCCGCTGGTCAGTATCCGCTGACGGCAAAAATATTACCTACATTGATAATCGTGGTGAGCGCGATATTCAGTTACCGCCGGCCTTCGATTTTGAATGGACCGAATCTACCCGGGATGATGCCGTTAATGGCCGTCATCCACATATTAATATTCTCGATACTGTCTTTGTTGAAACCGTGGGTGGTGACCTCACCATCAAAATCGAAAACAACACCCAGGATGGTCTCGGCATTTATCAGGAACCGGTAGAAGACAAAACTCAGTCTCTCGGTGATGCCAGCATTTCCTATGCCGCCGTTGGCAGCCTGATTCTGCTAAAAGTAAAACCTTACCGTGAAGAACTGTGGCGCCATTTTATTTACAACACAGTAACCGAAACCGTTGTCCGTGTTGACGCCATCGGTGAATCCTGCGTTCAGTTGCCGGAAGATCACGGCGTTATTTTTCCCGGCGGCTACTATCTGACCACAGGTGAGTTCAAGCAGTTTGACGGCAACACCGAAGGCATGCGGGTGAAGCGTAAAGTCCGTTCCCCGAACGGTGAAGATATGCTGTATATCTTCTACCAGCCGGTGAGCGGCGAAGTCTGCCTGCTGGCCTACAACCTGATTGAAAAAAGTCTGCAGAACCCGGTGTTCGGTCACGGCTACGCGCTGGCCGACAGTGGCCAGCTGGTGATTTTTTCCGCGGAAAACGAACCCACCCGGGTACACCCGATGCAGATCTGGGAAACCCCTTACCAGAGCGCTGAATTTGTCAGCCGTGCACCGGCCAGCCAGACATTTTTTGGCCGCATCGGTAATGCTGAACTGGTGCGCGGTATTTCCGATCTGTACAGCGTCATCCGTCTGGTTAATAACCAGAGCGTATCTGCACGTTTATATGAAGAGCTGAGCAAAGCAGCCAATAAGATCTTCGACGATCACTATTGGGTGAGCGAAACCGAAGTTGCCGATATTGCCGCACTGCTGAAGGAAATCGCTGGTACGTCAGAACTGGTGATTGATGAATTTGAAAAAGTTCAGAGCATCCGCCAGCAGTCCGCCAGTGTGATGCGTGAAACCGAGGAAGAACAAAAAGCATTGGTTCAGTCGGTTCAGACTGAAAGCTGGGACAGCACTGAGCAGTACGTTACGGCGCTGGCTCAGGTACGTCGTCAGCGCGGTAAATTAATGACCGTGCGCGATCTGCGTTATATCGATCTGAACAGAATTGACGAGCTTGATGGCGAATTGCAGAAAGTCGAAGCGACGCTGAGCGAGCGCACGGTTGCCTTTCTGTCAGACGAACAGGCGCTGGAGCCTTACCAGCAGAAAATCGACAGCATTAATCAGGAAGTGGAAAAGGCGGAATCCATTGCCACCCTGACGCCGGTTATTGAAACCATAGATAACACCGCCGAAGGCATGGACCTGCTGTCCGAGCTTATGGGTACGTTACAGGTGGATGATGCCACCGTGCGTACCCGTATTATTGATGCTATTTCTCAGGTTTATGCCCAGCTTAACCAAAGTAAAGCCAGAGCCAGACAGAAACAGAAATCCCTTGGTTCCGCTGAAGCCGTGGCGCAGTTCAGTGCCCAGTTCAAACTCTTTACCCAGAGTATTGCTAACGCTCTGGGTATGTCGACCACACCGGAAAAGTGTGACGAACAATTATCCCGCCTGTTAGTGCAGCTGGAAGAACTGGAAAGCCAGTTCAGTGAGTACGACCAGTTCCTCGCTGACATCATGGAAAAGCGCGAAGAACTGTACGAGTCCTTCGAAAGCCATAAGCAACAGCTGGTTGATGAAATTCAGCGTAAAGCTCAGTCGGTTGCCGATGCCGCTGCACGTATTCTGGGCAGTATTGAAAAACGCTCGCTGAAGTTTACCGAACAGAATGAGCTGAATACTTACTTTGCCTCCGACGCCCTGGTCATGAAAATCCGTGAACAGGTCACTCAGTTACGGGGGCTGGATGCATCCGTTAAAGCCGATGATATTGAATCGCGCCTGAAGGCAATTAAAGAGCAGGCACTGCGTTCATTGCGGGATAAATCCGATATTTATGAAGATGGTGGTAACGTCATCAAACTCGGACCGCGGCATAAATTTTCGGTCAATACTCAGGAACTGGACCTGACCATTATTCCACGCAATGACGTGCTGAATGTGCATCTGTCCGGTACCAATTATTTTGAGCCGATTGCCGATCCTGAGCTGCTGGATTTACGTGCTTACTGGAGCATGAATCTGGAATCCGAAACACCTGAGGTTTACCGCGGTGAATATCTCGCCACCCTGATTCTCGACAGCGCCCGGCAGAATCAGAACGGCCTGAGCATGGATCAGTTACGCACCGCGCTGTTAACAGACGATCTGGACAGCATAGTGCGTAATTTCGCCGGCCCGAGATATAAAGAAGGCTATGAAAAAGGTATTCACGATCACGATGCCACTCTCCTGTTACGTGCGCTGATTCCGGCGCTCGACAGTATTGATTTACTGCGCTTTGATCCGTTAAGCCGTGCTCTGGCACAGGTGTTCTGGGCCAACATAAAAGGCCTGGCCCGTGATTCACAAAGCGTACTGAGGTTACTGGAAGACAAAGCCGATGAAGAGCTGCAGGCGGAAGAAAAACAGGCTGAACTGAGTGTCAGCACCTGGCCTGAACGTGCGCAGTCGGCAGCACAGATGGAATCCGTATTCCGCAGCAATGAAGCAGTCGAACTGCTGGCGGCAGAAGTACGGGCATCGCTGCAGCAATTTATTGAACAGCATCCGATTGCTGTCTCCGCTCTGGATATCCGCCGTGCAGCAGATTATCTGGTAGCAGAGCTGGGCCGTGACAGTATTGAATTTATTGGCAGTAAATATGCCCAGCGTCTGGTGGAAGAATTAAAACGTTCCATGGACGACGAAACCTGGCGCCGCTATCAGATGGCGCTGGAAAAAATGCTGGGCTGGCCGGCAGAACGCTGGAACCTGACAACCGCCTGGCTGCAGGCACTGGTAAAAGAAAAAGATCTGCAGTCACTGGCACGCTATATCCCGGAAGCTGTGGCATTAATTAATGCCAGTGAAAGACTCGATCGCCGCTTTACCGAAACCGATCTGGAACTCTCTGTAGAAGGTCTGATGGGCGATCACCCGCTGATTCAGCAACAGACGCTGAGCTTTGGCGTGGATGCCTTCCTGTTGAAAATGGAACGTCACCGTCAGGAAGTGGTGCCGGCTTATCAGCGTTATCTGCAGGTACGTCAGAACGTGACCGAACGAGAGCGTAAGGCGCTGCGTCTGATCGAATTCAAACCACGGCCACTCAGTTCGTTTGTCCGCAACCGCTTAATTAACGAAAGTTATCTGCCGTTAATTGGCGATAACCTGGCGAAACAAATGGGCACAGTTGGCGAGAATAAACGCGCCGACCTTATGGGTCTGCTGATGATGATCTCGCCACCGGGTTACGGTAAAACCACATTAATGGAATACGTTGCCAGCCGTCTCGGGTTAATCTTTATGAAGATTAACTGTCCGTCTCTGGGCCATGAAGTCACCTCGCTGGACCCGCAGCAGGCACCGGATGCGACATCCCGTAAAGAACTGGAAAAACTGAACCTCGGTCTGGAAATGGGCAATAACGTCATGCTCTATCTGGACGATATTCAGCACACTAATCCCGAATTTCTGCAGAAGTTTATTTCTCTGTGTGATGGTACCCGCCGCATTGACGGCGTGTGGAAAGGCGAAACCAAAACCTACGATATGCGTGGCCGTAAGTTCTGCGTGGTTATGGCGGGTAACCCCTACACAGAATCCGGCGAGGCATTCAAAATTCCGGACATGCTGGCCAACCGTGCCGATATTTATAACCTCGGCGATATCCTCGGCGGCATGGAAGAACAGTTCGCCCTGAGTTATATCGAAAACGCCCTCACCTCTAACCAGGTATTGGCACCGCTGGCGGTACGTGATCTTAACGATCTGTACAAACTGGTGGATATGGCCAAAGGGCGTGAAGTGGCAACCACCGATTTATCTTACCAATACAGTGGCGCGGAAATTAATGAAATTACCAGCGTGTTGAAAAAAATGATGGTGGTACAGGATGTGGTGCTGAAGATTAATCAGCAATACATTGCATCGGCAGCTCAGGACGATAAATACCGTACCGAACCGACCTTCAAGTTGCAGGGCAGTTACCGTAACATGAACAAGATGACGGAAAAAATTTCCGCGGTGATGAACACAGACGAGCTGATGCAGATGATCCAGGATCACTACCTTGGTGAATCTCAGCTGTTAACCACAGGAGCAGAAGGTAACCTGCTGAAACTGGCGGAACTGCGCGGCAATATGACCGCTGAACAGCAACATCGCTGGGAAGCGATTAAAGCGGACTTCCTGCGCAACAAAGCCATGGGCGGTGACGATGCCGATACCGGCGCCCGCGTTGTTGCGCAACTGGCTGATCTGGTGTCCGGCGTGCAGGCCGGCGTTGAAACATTAACGATAAATGCGACAAACGCCAGTCAGCAATCCGGTGCAAATCAGACGCTTATGGCAGATACCATTAATCGTGGATTACAGCAGTTCGCCGCCGCCATGGAAAATCTTAAGCCACAGGTAAATGTGATCAACGAGCCTGTCCCCGGCGTGGATAAAATTCTGCGGGCACTGGCCGACACTCTTGAGCACAGTATCGTGCCACTGGTGCGCAGCATGGATAAAAAGATCGATATCGATCTGCGTACCCACGATAAAATGCGTGATATTTCCGAGCAGTTGCGCAAACTCAGTACAGAAGTTGGCAAACCGCAGAAAAAGCCTGCCCTGCAGGCACAGGAAAAAACGCTGAACCAGCAGAACAAAGCGCCTGACTCTGTACCAGCACCTGAACAATCGCCAACACCCGGAGATTCTCCCAGGCGGGATAAATAACGAACGGAAGACTGACTTCCATTCCCATAGTCCGTTGCCTGAACAGCAACGGGCTGTTCACTCCAACAAGGATAAGGAGTTTATTGTGAAAGAGAGCCGCGATTACCTGGAAATGACATTTCATTCCATTAATTGTTTTTCAGACGACGGTACGCTGGACGCTGATGAACTGGAAAAGATTCTCGACATCGCCAAACGCGACGGTGTGGTAGATGACAATGAAAAACGTGTTCTGGGAAATATTATCGGTCAACTGTCCGATAAAGAACTGCGTGGTGAATTACGCCGCAAAGTGGACGAGATCAAATCTGAATACGATCTCTGACCATCAGTCAGGGACGACAGCCGTTTCCGCATAAACGGTTGTCGTCCACCTTCTTTCTTCCCTTCGTCTGAGCGATCAGACAGAAAGCGCAGCTGCGGCCAGCGGGTCTTTATTTGCCAGCCAGGCAATTTCGGCATCGTCATTATGCATAACAATCGTAAGCGCATGATTCAGATCGTAGAGGTCAGCCGGATATTCCGCTTCTGCTAACGCTGTTTGTAATGCGTTCTGAATTGCACTCATCACCTCTGGCGCAGCCCCCCCGGCATTTTCTGCAGACTGGTTACGACATTCCAGAGGACGAACAGGATGAATGACGCAATCCTGCTTTACACTGTAGGGGCATGTTTTCGCTGGTCGGTGAGCGGACTGCTCCTGCCCCAGATTAGCCAGAAAAGCATCGAGCAAACGCAGTCGCATATCGACGCCTTTCTGCTCTAACTGCTGCTCCATGGCGTTCAGATAACGGGCTGCCATAAAGACTTCCGGAGCACTGACGTTAACCGGTGCCTTAGCTGTATTCTGGCAGGAGCCGAAGTCGCTGACTGCTGCGCTGTCTTCTTCATGGTGACGGAAGACATCGCCCGCAAGCGCCGGGATAACGCCGGCAGAATCTTTGTATTTCGTGATGGTGTCAGTGAATAACTGGTTCATCTGCTCCACAAGCACTGCATCGTGACGATTGCTACAACTCATCGTTTCATCCTCTTTCCCGAACGCGCGCGAATTATAGTGAGGAGATGCAGTGCCGGGATCAGCCAAAAGTACGAAGTACCCACACATTGGCGGCTTTGTCGTATCTGGTCTAAGTCCCTGATAATAAGGTCAGAAACTCAGTCCCCAGCTGATCGCCAGCAGGTCCTGATCCATGGTCAGATCCGCTTCACCACCACCGAACTGTGCCGGGATGGAATTACGGCCTTTCACCGTCTGTTCGAAGGCGTGGGTGTAAGCCACAGACAGGCTGTTGGTATCGTTTACGTTCCAGCTGCCGCCCAGACTCAAATGCTCCTGAATCACGCCCGGAGCGAGAATATTCATAAAGGTCTGGTCCTTTTTGATCGGCTGATCTGCATAGCTGTAACCGGCGCGCAGAGAGAATTCGCTGTTCAGTGCGTATTCCGCACCCACTTTGTAGACGTTGATATCGTCCCAGCCAAAACCGGCGCCATTATCAGCACCTAAAGGTGCAGCCAGGCTCAGATCATTACCCACAGATTTCACATCGCTGTAGGCGATGTACTGCCAGTCAGCTGCCAGGGTCAGTGCATCGGTGGCCTGCCAGGCCAGACCCGCGGCGAAGTTTTCCGGAATATCAAAACCACCGTCTTCTGCGAACAGGCCGCTGTAACGATGGAATTCAGAGGTCTCAATTTTTGAGCTCCAGCTCAGGCCGGCTTTCACGCTGTCGCTCAGCTCGCCCTGCCAGCCCAGTTTCACACCCCAGCCGCGGGACACGTCTTTGCCATTATTGGAGACGCGGCTGCCATCCTGTGACATACCAGCGAACGCCTGCACACCGCGTGCTTCGAACTGCTGACGGGTCCAGGTAACACCCAGACCAATGCTGTTGCTGTCATTCAGCCGATAGGCCACGGTACCGGTCACGAACAGCTGCTCCAGATTCACACCGGCACTGCCGCTGGAGCCAAAGTTAGCGAACGGGTTGTTGCCATAGTCGGTGTTCATACCGCCGTTGGCTTACAGCGCCAGGCCATAGCTCAGGGTATCGGAGTGGTGACGGGCAAAGCCCAGTTCAGGAATCAGAAACGATTTGGTGTCGTTAGCATGGTAAGTACCGTCAATGCCGAAGCCGTTGCCGGAGATTTCGCTCTTACGCTTTGGTTCAAAATAGGTCACACCCAGATCCAGTTGCTGATCAGCGCTCAGATTGCTCAGCGACGCTGGGTTGCTGGCAGCGCTCAGACTGTCATGGGCCAGGGCAACGGATACACCCGCCATACCCTGAGCCTTAACACTGGTGCCATGGGTAAAGTAACCATTGGTTGCCTGAGCACTCAGGGTAACCGCAGTAAGGGAAAGCAGGCCGCCAAAACGCAGAACCGTCGACATAAAAAACTCCAAACCAGATCTATAAAGGGCATATCAAATCAGGCCGCGGAGTTTAGAGATGTTTTTTATAACTGATAACTAATATTTCGCAATATCTATATAACCAAGTGCGCAATATCTGATTCAGATATTCATCAGGACGTTTACCGGCATTGTGCTTCCTGCGTCGGCAGCGGTCCCTGAAATCAGCCAGCATCATACTAACGACTGCAGCAAAACACGCCAGTCAGCACGCTCTGACCCCAGCATTCATCAGCCTTGCGGAGAAATGAGACCCAATTGGCATACAGAATAATCCCAGCTACAGATGGCCCCTGCAGGCATTGTAAGGTGAAGAATCAATAACCGGAGCGAGCCATGATTCTGCAAAATATTCACGGCCATGGGCCATCGTTCAGTGCCTGCAACAGGGTATTCAGCTGCGCTAACCTTCTGCCTGTGCAGGCCGGACATGCCGGTCACGCTACGCTGACGACGAGGACCTTGTGATGAAGAAACTGACATTGCTGCTGATGCTGCTGGGGGGCCTTAACGGTTGTGCGACCCTGAGTCAGTCCAGTGGTCTGCAGGTCACCGATGGCCAGGGCTATACCCGCGCCGCAGAAAAACTGTTGGCCGAAGTGCAGAACGCCAACCCTGCCGACAGTGCGCCGGTGGCTGTCATCGCGCTGACCTCTGACACTGAATCCGCTCTATTTAAACAGCAGGACGAGATCATCGCCGCCATGGATGCTGAAGACCTGGGCTTTCTTTATGTAGTTGGTGACGCCGCCCATACCTACAGCCATGGCTATCACCTGTCACAGAACGACAGCCAGCAGCTGCTGGGCAATCATCAGCTGAAAATTCTCATCGTCTCCGCCGACGGTATCAGCCGCAATTCAGTGACTAACCGCACGGCATCCGCCCGTGAACTGATGACCCTGATGGCTAACGCGCGTCAGTAATCGACCTGCCCTTAAGTTATTAACAGGCACTAAAAAAGCCGCCCGTGGGCGGCTTTGCTCTTGCTGAACGCGGGTGCTGTGGCGGTCAGTTAAGGTCGAGGCGTTTACGGATACCAATATGCGGCTCATCCTGATTACCGAATATGGCTTTGATATGCTCGTAACCGCGGCTGATGGCATTGCCATCCATTGCTGAAATCTCGGCATCCTGTGGTTCGAAGGCCAGCAGCATCATGTCCGGGTCCTGATTGCCTTTGTCAAACCAGGCTTCAGCATCCATCGACCAATAGCGGGCAACAGCGCCGCGATCCTGTGATTCAAAAATATCGCCATGAATATCAGCCCAGAAGTGCTCGCGCCCGTTCATCAGGCAGATGTGGGCATGCATCGGCTGATGAATGGCGCCAAACATCTCATTACTGCGTCTGGCGAAGAACCAGATGGTATTCCTTTCGGGATCGGGATATGCCGTCATCGGTTGCATGTAATCGGTAATGCCGTCGACTTCCAGCATCACCCGGTTCTCTTCTCCCAGCTGCTGCCAGAGAGCCTGCTCCGGCTGTTGGGCTATCTGATCAATCATTTTCATAATGCTCTCCCTGAATGACGTTATCTTGCAGGTCGTGCAGGCAGCTGTGTTCAGCTGGCCATTGTTATGTGCGACAGAAAGCCCGGAGGATTGTTCAGATCTTTACCATTCTTTAAAAGCGTGCCGGTTGCCTGCTCAGAAACAAGACAGCTCCGCCTTCAGAGAGTACAATTCGGCATCTTTTTTTCTTATCAACCAGCCAACAAGAAGCAATTCCCATGGGCAGAGCGTTTCAGAACCGCAAAGAATCCATGGCCAAAACGGCCGCGGCAAAAACTAAAGTTTACTCAAAATACGGCCGTGAGATTTACGTCACCGCCAAAGCCGGTGGTTCCGACCCGTCCGGTAACCTGGCGCTGCGCAGTCTGATCGACCGCGCCAAAAAAGATCAGGTGCCAAGCCACGTGATCGACAAAGCACTGGATAAAGCCAATGGCGCCGGCGGCGAAGACTTCCAGCCAGCGCTGTACGAAGGCATTGCCCCAGGCGGCGCCATGGTGCTGATCAGTGCCCTGACCGACAACAACAACCGTACCTTCGGTGAAATCCGTGGCGTGTTCTCCAAGTGCAAAGCCAAACTGGGTTCCCAGGGTTCTGTGTCGCACATGTTCGATCACCGCGCCATGTTCGTATTCGCCGGTGACGACGAAGAGCCAGTACTGGAAGCACTGATGGAAGCGGATGTGGATGTCTCCGACATCGACAGCGAAGACGGCATGATCACTGTACTGGTACCGCCAACCGAGTTCTTCAAAACCAAAACTGCGCTGAACGACATGAACGGCGAGATCGATTTTGAAGTGGAAGAGATTACCTATCTGCCAACCACTGAGCACCCGATTGAAGGTGATGACGTTGCTCAGTTCGAGCGTTTTGCCGGTCTGATCAACGACCTGGAAGACGTTCAGGAAATCTACCACAACGGTACTTTTCCGGAGTAATCAGCCCAGGCTGATCCGGACCTGATCCCGCCAGCGCCTGTATCAGGCGGGGCGGAGAAAGAAAAAGCCACGGCGGATATCCGCTGTGGCTTTTTTATTAACGCATCGTTATCAATCCGTCGTCAGGAAGGCCTGATTATGACGGGTCCGCAGGCTATGGCCACTGCAGATCCTGCGGCAAAGGCATCACCAGCGTCACCCGCAGACCACCGCCCTGCGCATTTTCCAGCAGCAGCTCACCGCCACAGGTTTCCATAATGCGGCTGACAATCGACAAACCGAGTCCCGCACCACTGTCCTGATATTGCTCTGCAGTATCACCTGAGCCAATACTCTCATAGCGGTTTCCGGCGCGGAAAAAACGTTCAGTAAGACGTTGCAGGTCGTCAGCAGGAACCCCCGGACCATGGTCCCGTACACTGAGATACAGTGCAGTGCCCTCCTGACAGAGCCGCGTTTCGACTTCGTGGCCATCGCCGCCATAGCGGATGGCATTATCCACCAGATTGCGCACCGCCATTTCCAGCAGCGACGGGTCCATGTTAACCGCAGGCAGGTTATCAGCGGCATCCAGAGTCAGTTCAACTCTGTGCACATCAGCCTGCCACTGCATCGCAGCCAGTGTGCGGCGCACGGGTTCAGCCAGATCAATGCGGCTGCTGTTAATCTGCTGGTTGTTGTCCATACGGGCAAGAATCAGCAGCTGCTCGAGTAAGCGGCTGGTACGTTCGGTACCCGTCTCCAGTTCTTTCAGTGCCTCATTGAGCTGCTCCGGCGGCAATGTCTGCAAACGCTGTGACTGCAGTTTCAGTACCGCCAGTGGCGTGCGCAATTCGTGGGCGGCGTCATCAACGAAGCGGCGCTCGCGCTCAAGCCCACCAGCCAGACGACTGAACATCTCGTTCAGGCCGTCTACCACCGGCTGCAATTCTTTTGGTGTACGGTGTAACTGAATTGGTTGCAGGTTATCCACCGAGCGGCGACGCAGGCGGCTGCCGAGCTGACGGATCGGCCCCAGACCGTATTCAATGACTGCCAACGCAATCAGAGTACAGAGAATCAGAGCAACGATACCTGATACCCCAAAGATGCCGCCCAGCGCATAAATAATATCCTGCCGCGCATGCGGATATTCCCCCACCATCAGCCAGGCATCTTTGGCAGGGCCATTCTCTCCGGAGGCATTTTTGGTGTGCAGATCAATGACGTAAACCATCCATTCGCGTTTATCGCTTTTATGGTGATAAAAGCCGGCCTTCATCGGTGCCAGCGCATGATCCGGCGCTCCCGGCGAACGGAACAGCAGCTCCCGGCCATCGTTGCGCCAGATCTGAATAAGCCGGGTATTCTCGTACAGCTCAAGCTCTCGCTGAGCGGGCTGTTTATGATCCAGGCTCTGATTCAGGGCTTCGACGATACGCGGCAGGTCTTCCATCAGATCGTCGTCTTCCAGCAGCCCTTTGATCAGCTTGGTGGTTACCGCCAACTCGGCATCGAAGACCTCGTTCACTTCCTGACGTACCAGCATATGGCCCAGCACACTGTTGATCAGAATGGCCAACACCAGCACCAGAAACAGCAACATCAGTAGCGTGCTGCGGATCGACATTTTCATTCTTCAGTCTCCGGATTAAGGCGATAACCGACGCCGCGGACCGTCTGAATCAGACCGTTGTAGAATTTTTTACGTAAATGATGGATGTGAACTTCCAGCGCATTGCTTTCCACTTCTTCACCCCAGCCATACAGGGACTGCTCCAGCTGCTGACGGGTAAACACCTGTCCCGGGCGGTTCAGCAGTGCTTCCAGTAACAGGAATTCGCGCCGCGACAGGGTAACAGCAGCCCCTTGGTAGGAAGCATGATGATTGGCGGTATCAAGCACGATCGCGCCAAAGCGCAGTTCATTCACCGCCGTTACCCCGCTGTTGCGCCGGCCAAGGGCGCGCAGACGGGCAAACAGTTCACTTAAATCAAAGGGCTTGAGCAGATAATCATCGGCACCGGCATCCAGACCTTTGACCCTGTCCTGCACGCTGTCACGGGCCGTGAGAATCAGAATCGGCAGCGGCATCTGCTGCGCACGAACCTCTTCGATCACACGGATGCCATCCAGCCCGGGCAAACCGAGATCCATGATGGCCAGATCAAAATGTTCGGCCTGCAGCGCAGCCAGCGCACTCAGACCCGTCTGTACCCAATCAACAACATAATGCTGCGCCTGCAACGCCTGCTGCAGGCTTTTACCCAACATCATGTCATCTTCAACCAATAGCAGGCGCATCAGCGCACACTCCAGTATTTAACGTCTTGTTCATCAAGAAAGGCTTCCGCATCGGTACCCGTCATCAGCGCCAGCGTGCTGAGCATGCCGGCCTGTACGCAGGTCTGTGCCAGTACCGTGACCGCATGGGGTGCTCCGGCCACTGGCCAGCCACTGCGCGGATCGAGTATGTGGCTGTAGCGCACGCCGTCACGCTGCAGGTAACGCTGACTGTCGCCGCTGGTTGCCAGTGCTCCCTGAGCGATTTCCAGCCGTTCAACGTTCTGTTCGCTGCTGACCTTCTCCACGCCGATCTGCCACAACGAACCGTCCGATCTGGGCCCGTGAGCACGCAGGTCACCACCGAAGTTGACCAGTAAGGCGCCGCCAAACTGCGACTGCAGCAGGGCGAAGACTTTATCCACTGCGTATTCTTTGCCGATACCGCCAAGGTCGATTTCCATCCCGGCGGGCAGCTGCAGTTCTGGCTTTTGCCAGCGTACTTTATCCCAGCCGATCAGCGGCAGCAGCGCATCGATTGCCTCCTGCTGCGGCAGCCGGTCAGAGCCATCAAAGGTCCAGGCGCGGCGCAGCAGACCCGAGGTAATATCAAAGCGGCCGTCGGAAACGTCCCAGAGTTCGGTAGCAAAGTCGATCAGGCCGGCCGTTTCATCATCCAGCTGCAATGGCTTGCCAGCAGCCGCATTGATACGCGCGACTATGCTGTCGTCGCGGTAACGCGAGAATTTTTGTTCGATACGCAGTGTCTCTGCCCGGGCCTGTTGCCCAAGCTCTAATGCCAGTGCGGCATCCGTGGTATCGATCAGAATTTCACACAGGCAGGCCATGGCCGGGAAATTAACCCGGCACCAGCCTTCCAGTTGTGTCAGTTGCAGTTGAAACTTCATGCCGTGCACGGCACTCCTTCTGCAGTGTTACCCCGCAACCCATGCTGCGGGTTTCCATTAAAGTCGCCTACCAGCGGAACGAGTAGCCCACCTGAATCCAGCTGGCTTCAAGCTCAGTAAACTGTGACATGCCATCGAGATCCGATCCGGTTGCCACCGCTTTACGGCTGTTGTCATCCTGCTGTTGATAGTATTCCACACGCACTGAAATTTCTTCATCCTGGCGCAACGGGAATCCAGCCTTGATGCCATAGGTATTGGCACTGAAGGCCGCCAGGCGCGGATCAGAGGAGGCCTCATTCACCAGTGCGGTGACACTGCTGCCAGTGACCGCCACTTCGCTGCCGGCATTCAGGAACGGCTCGTAGAAATCCGCCGCTGTCTGAGTGTAGTAGCGATAGTGAGGTTCGAGATAGAAGTGATCCAACGGCTGCCAGTGATAGGTCAGATCCATGGTATGAGAGTTAATGCCCCAGTCATCGGTCATATAGCGGTAGCCGACATCAATGGCATCGGTACTGCCGATGGCCACTTTATTCTGCCAATAGAGGCTGATCTTCTGGCGGTCTTCCGGCCGGTTCTCGAATACGTAAAGGTAGCGTTCACTGTCATTCGGGTCGGTCACCAGATTGCCGTTATCCACCACGGTCAGAATTTTATACGGATCATTCTGGTAGCCGGATGACTGGCTCAGACCCAGGTTGAACTGGGTAATCCAGCGGCGGTTCAGCACCTGTGTCACGCCCACCATCATATCCACTACCTGTTTGGTATCGTCGCTGCCACTGGTGTTGTGTTCACTCAGTGAACCCAGTGCCTGCGGAATACCACCGTTAGGATTGATGGTGTCGAACTCCAGATTCAGGCCAACAGACAGAGTGGTGTTGTTATTGTTCAGGTCTCGGGCGATGGCACCGTTGACGCTCATGGAGGTGAAGTCGCCTTCGGTGGAATAGGTACCGCCGACGCTGACTTTGTAGTCATCACCCCAGGGCTGAGTCCAGCCCGCGGACAACACAGTGCGAGAGTCTTCAAAGGACGGATCCAGCGGTGTATCACCAGCGTTCACTGTGTAATCGCCACGACCTTCGTACCGTTCCTGCTCTTCTTCATCAGCATCTTCCATACGCGAAGCTGCCGACGCCGAGGTAAACGTCTGCGGCACATTAGCAATAGCAGCACCATTAGGTGAAGAGCCGGTCAGGGAGTCATAAACGATGCGCAGATTAAACGCGCTTTCATCTTCAAATTCCCGTGTCAGACTGAGTACCGGCTCTACCGCCTGCACGCGGTCATCGCTCTCGCTGTAGACCAGCAGGGCGGAGTCAATTTTCCAGTCGCCGTCAGCGGCCTGAACCTGAGTCGTTGCCTGAGCACCGAGCAGTGCCGTCGTGGCCAGCGCCAGACGCTGACCAATCTTTTTGTCTTTTAATTGCATCCGCAACCTCCGCCACCAAAGCCACGGCCACCGGAGCTGGCTTCTTTACTGAAGTAAATATGATCATCAAAGGCGCTTTGCAGCGGGTCCGGGTCCAGTTCCATATGCGGTTTGGCCAGCAGATCGCGCTCCCAGGGTTTTACGCCGGCACAGGCACTGAGTCCGCTCAGGACCACCAGCACCAGTACACTCCGGCTAATCAGTCGCAGCATGATGTTATTCCTCCAGCAGAGCTGAGATTTCGGTTTCGTAGGCGGCTTTGCGCTCAGCGTGGAAGCCTTTGTGCTTCTTACGTGCTTTGCCGTCGCGGCCAATCAGAAAACTGGTCGGCATGGTGTCGACACCAAACTGCCCGGCCATGTCGCCTGACGCGTCGTATTCGATCCGGAACTGAGGGGCGTATTTCTGCAGAAACTTCTGCGCCAGCTCTGGTTCCTGATCCAGATTTACAGCGATCACTTCCAGTCCCTGAGCGGCGTATTTTTCGTGCATGGCTTCCATCCACGGAAAGGACTCACGGCACGGACCACACCAGGAGGCCCAGAAATCCAGGTATACCACTTTGCCTTTCAGCTGATCGAAATCGATGTCGGCAGCCATCGCCTTGAACGGCAGAGCCAGGGCCAGTGCAGCAACACCGGCAAGCAGGGTGTTGCGGAGGGTTTTAAGGGACATGGGCTACCTCAGTAACTCTGTTCGTTGGAATTATGAGTATCAGCATAGAGGCACCGGCTTAAGCCAACCTTAACGGCGCTTAAGACTCCCTTAAGGTTGCCTTAATCCCCGTCAGCCATGCTGTAACCATCAGGAACCTCTGCCGGTGCGCAGCGGGATAACCAAATAAAAAAACACAGACACCAGCAACAGATCAGGTAGCCGCAATGACCCGACTGAGCCAATGGCCCACCCTATTCTTTTTTGTCCTGCTCTCCCTGAGTGACAGCCTGTGGGCTGCCGGACTCCCTGATTTGTCAGCGCTGGAAGAGGAAGACGACAGCTTCCTGCCGGTCAGCGAAGCATTTAAGCCGCAGTTCATACCAGCCGCAGATGGCTATGATGTGCACTTCACCATCGCACCCCATTACTACCTGTATAAAGACCGGCTTAAGCTGAGCGATGACAGCGCGTCTCTGGACATCCGCCAGCCTTCAGAAACCAAGCTGGACAAAAATTTCGGCAAAGTGCAGGTGTTCCATAACGAACTGGATATCCGTATCCACAATCCGTCCGGCGCAGCCCTGACGCTCAGTTATCAGGGCTGTTCTGAACAGGGCCTTTGTTACCCGCCCCAACCACTGGTGCTGAGCACTGAAAGCAGTCCGGTACAGGCCGGAACGGACAGCAGTGATATCGCCAATAAGAGCCTGTGGTGGGTGATTCTCAGTTTCCTCGGGCTGGGCATTGGTCTGTCACTGACGCCCTGTGTGTTCCCGATGATTCCGATTCTGTCGAGCATCATTGCCGGGCAGAGTGCGAATAAGCTTTCCGCCGGTAAAGGCTTCGGACTGGCGCTGTCGTATGTGCTGGGTATGGCCTGCTCCTATGCCCTGATCGGCGTATTGGTCGCCGCCTTTGGCGCCAGGGTAAACCTCGCCGCCTTCACCCAGACGCCCATCGTCATCAGTCTTGCTGCCCTGCTGTTTGTGGTGTTGTCGCTGTCGATGTTCGGTCTGTTCGAACTGCAGCTGCCGTCCTTCCTGCGCAACCGCCTGAACGATTTCAGCAACCGTCAGCAGGGCGGACACCTGCTCAGTACTTTCCTGATGGGTTTCTTTGCGGCCTTAGTGGTCTCGCCCTGTGTGTCGGCGCCATTAGCTGGCGCGCTTATGTATCTGAGCACCACAGGTGATGTGATTACCGGCGGTGCGGCACTGTTCGCGCTGGGCATGGGGATGGGCGTACCACTGCTGATCATAGGTCTCAGCGGCGGCCGCTTACTGCCCAAAGCCGGCAGCTGGATGCTGATCATTAAATCGGCGTTTGGTGTTGGCCTGCTGGCGGTTGCTGTGGGTCTGTTAAGCCGCCTGTTGCCGCCGCCTTATGTTCTCGCACTGAGCGGTATGCTGGCGCTCGGCTGTGCTGTTTATCTTGGTTTGCTGGAAACACCGCAGACTGCCAGACAACGCTTTGCCCGTACTCTGGCTCTGATCAGTGCCGTCACCGGTGTACTGTGGCTGACCGGCGCCGCACAGGGGAATGCTTCACTGCTGCAACCTCTGCGCTCCGGCACCCTGCAGGTTGTAGCGCGGGAACCGGCTGCTGACGTTCAGCACATCGACAGCGTTGCCCAACTGGATGCCATGATTGCCGCCGCCGACAAACCCGTGGTGGTGGATGTTTATGCGGACTGGTGCACCAGTTGCCGTGAGATGGATGAGTTACTGGAGTCCCGGGAGGTGCAGCAGGCACTGTCCGGTTATCAGCTGATCCGTTTTGATATTACCGACAGCAGCCGTGAACAGCTCGACCTGATGGCCAGCTGGCATGTGTTTGGTCCGCCGGCCCTGCAGCGCTTTGACAGAGACGGCAATCGTCACGGTCAGGCGCTGCAGGGGCTGCCACTGAGCAGTGAACTGAAACATTGGCTGGCGCAATAATTCTGGGCTGGTGCAATGATTCTGCAATAAAGGCGTAACCTTACCGTCACATTCCATCTTCACCCTGCATACGATTTTTAATAATTACATCGTATCAAGGGGAAGTGCATGAAACGTAAGCTTCTGGCTCTGGCCATCGGCTGTTCATTACTGGCAGCCTGTGGCGGCAGCAGTAACAATGCAGACAACACGCCTGACAACAACCAGGACAACGCGCCGGAAAATCCGCAACCGGAAACGCCGGATAACACTCCGGTCGGCACCCTGAACCTGGCTCTGCTGGCCACCCATACTGCTGACGAAGACTTCGCCACCAGTGCAGCAGAAATCGTCAGCTACGACACTTGTTCAAACCGTCTGTATGTCGTGAACGCAGAAGCTGAAACCGTTGATGTGCTCGAATACGATGCCACTGCCGGTACCCTGACCAAAGACTCCAGCATTGATCTGTCCGGCGCAGCCGCCGACGCCGGTATCGACATCGGCGCCGCCAACAGCGTTTCCGCCAAAGACTGTAAAGTCGCGGTAGCGATTGAAGCCGACGAAAAACAGGACGACGGCATCATTGCCCTGTACGACTCTGCTGATCTGTCTCTGCTGGCCACTTACTCTGCCGGCGCCCTGCCGGACATGGTGACACTGTCTGCTGACGGCAACTACATCCTGACCGCCAACGAAGGCGAACCATCCGCTGATTACCAGAACGATCCGGAAGGCTCAGTGACCATCGTTGATATCAGCGCAGGTTACGACAGTGCGGTTGTTCATCAGGTGCACTTCCGTGACTTCAACGTCGGTGGCAGCCGCGCCGCTGAACTGCCAGCCGGCGTGCGTATCTCTGGCCCGGCCGGAACGACCGTCGCTCAGGATCTGGAACCTGAATACATGACGCTGAGTGCAGACGGCAGCACCGCCTGGGTTGCACTGCAGGAAAACAATGCCATGGCCATTATTGATGTGGCCAACGCCAGCGTGTCTTCCATCGTCGCTCTGGGCGGGAAGATGTGGGATTCTGCTTCCGCTAACCAACTGGATGCTTCCAACAAAGACGACGGCACAGGTCAGTTCGCCAGCTATGAACAACTGGCTGGTCTGTACATGCCAGACACTCTGGCCAGTGTTGAAATCGGCGGCGCTACCTACGTGCTGTCAGCCAACGAAGGTGATGGCCGTGAGTACGTCTATGAAACCTCTCAGCAGACCTGCGAAGCAGCCGGTCAGATCTGGGATGGTGATGACTTCAGCGGTACTCCGGGTTACAGCCTGAATACCGATGACTGTATCTCCCACATCGATGAGATGCGCGGCGGTGATCTGTACGATCTGGTTGATGAAGCACATCCACTGTACGACGCACTGGACGACAACGATCAGCTGAAGCGTCTCAAGTTTGTTGTTGATAGCGATTCTTACGGCGCGGCAGATACTCTGTACGCCTTTGGTGCCCGTTCTTTCTCCATCTGGAACGCGGCCGGTGAGCTGGTGTTCGACAGCGGTGACGATATCGCCAAACGCGTATTCGCTGCTGATGGCGACAACTTCAACTCAGACAACGAAAGCAACGACTCTGCCGACAGCCGCAGCGATGACAAAGGTGTTGAACCAGAAGCCATCGAAGTCGCGACCATTGGCAGCCGTGTGTTCGCCTTTATCGGCCTTGAGCGCCAGGGCGGTATCATGGTGTATGAGATCACCGATCCGACTGCACCTGTGTTCCAGTCTTACCTGAACAACCGCGATTTCAGCGAACCGGTATGCACCGAAGTGGATGAAGATGCCGAATGTGATAACGACACCTACAACACCGCTGCCGGTGACCTGGGTCCTGAGTCCATCGAATACTTCAGCCGTGACGACAAGCACTACATTGCGGTTGGTAACGAAGTCAGTGGCACGACCTCTGTGTACGAACTGACCTTTACTGAATAAACAGGTCTGAAGCCTGCGGTGGCGGCATGCCCGTCACACATTCCGAAAGCCGCTCTTTGCGTACAAAGAGCGGCTTTTTTATTTTCCGCCGTCTGAGCCGAGTGCTTGCAGTAAGCCGCCAGACAACACCAATGTCTTACGGCATAAACACTGGATAGACTGTTGCACCGGGCCATGATCATTCTCTGATCAATAAGTGCTAGACTCACTTTCCCCTGCCATCCTGGCACTGACTTACCCTTTTCGCTCATTTAATAAAACCGATACCCATGAACACCTCCAGCCATCGCCTGAACCGCAACGACGCCAAAACGCTGAGCCTCTCCGCCCTTGGTGGCGCCCTCGAATTTTATGATTTCGTTATTTACGTCTATTTTGCCAACGTCGTTGGTCATCTGTTTTTTCCGCCCAATATGCCGGAGTGGCTCACCCAGGTGCAGACCTACGGGATTTTTGCCGCCGGTTATTTAGCGCGACCGCTGGGTGGCGTGGTGATGGCTCACTTCGGTGACCTGCTGGGCCGTAAGCGGATGTTTATGTTCAGTATTTTTCTGATGGCCGTGCCAACCCTGGCCATTGGTCTGATGCCGACTTACGCCACCATCGGTATCGCCGCACCACTGTTGTTGCTGCTGTTCCGGGTGATGCAGGGGGCAGCCATCGGCGGTGAAGCACCAGGCGCCTGGGTTTTCGTGACCGAGCATGTATCACCGCGTCACACCGGTCTGGCCTGCGGTACGCTGTCCGGCGGGCTGGTCGCCGGCATTCTGATCGGTTCACTGGTCGCCACTGGCGTGCACGCCAGCATGAGTGCTGAAGCCGTGAACGAGTGGGGCTGGCGTCTGCCTTTTATTCTGGGTGGTCTCTTTGGCTTTGTGACCATGTACCTGCGTCGCTGGCTGCACGAAACACCGGTCTTCACGGAAATGCAGGAACGCCAGCAACTGGCCGAAGAGCTGCCGATCAAAACCGTGGTGAAAGATCATCTGCCGTCTGTCACCATTTCCATGGCCGTCACCTGGGTACTGACCGCAGCCATCGTGGTAACCATTCTGATGACCCCGGCACTGCTGCAGAAAATGGCTGGCCTCGACCCACAACAGTCACTGGAAGCCAACAGTCTGGCGATTGTCGCGCTGTTTATTGGCTGTGTGATCTCAGGTTCATTGGCCGACCGTTTTGGCAACGGCCCGATCATGGCCATTTTCTCTGTCGGTCTGGCCATCAGCTACGCCGTCTTTTTCAGCCTGATGCTGAACGATACCAGCCTGTTGTTCGTGCTCTATCCGGTGGTGGGTTTCTTTGCTGGTCTGGTCGGTGTGGTGCCATCCATTGCGGTAAAAAGCTTTCCGGCAGCCATCCGCTTTACCGGTCTGTCTTTCTCTTACAACCTGGCCTACGCCATCTTCGGTGGCACCACGCCGTTGGTGGTCAGCATGCTGCTGGGCTATAACCCGCTGGCACCTGTGTATTACGTCAGCGCGGTCGCTTTGATTGGTGTGATTGCCTCGCTGGCGGTGATCCGCTTCCGTCGCCAGCTGGATCTTTCGCCCCTGCCGGCCTGAACGAATCCGCCAGCCTGAACGAATCCACCGGCCAGCCATAAAAAAACGCCGCTCTGATCACTCAGCGCGGCGTTTTTTATGGGTCGTATATATGGCCGGATGTCTTTACTGAATACTGATCAGCGATGACGGCGCTCTGCGCGCAGATCAACAATCACCTCAGCCGTTTGCGGACGTTCGCCACGCCATAAGGTAAATGCTTCTGCCGCCTGCTCCACCAGCATGCCCAGACCATCAATGGTTTTAGCCGCGCCCAGATCGTGCGCCCACTGGTTAAACACGGTCAGGCCACTGCCATACATCATGTCGTAGGTCACTGTGGTATCGCTGACCACACTGGGTGACAGCGGTGGCAGATCGCCACTGAGGCTGGCAGACGTGCCATTAATAATGACATCAAAGCTGCCTTCTACATCATCAAAACCACAGCCACGGATATTGCCCAGATCGGCAAAGTCCGCTGCCAGCTGTTCAGCTTTGGCGACAGTACGGTTCGCGATTATCAGCTCCGCTGGTTTCTGCTCCAGCAAAGGCTGCAGCACACCACGTACTGCACCACCGGCGCCCAGCAGCAGGATGCGTTTATCGGTCAGAACAACGCCGTTGTTAACGGTCAGGTCGCGCACCAGACCAACACCATCAGTGTTGTCGGCAAATACGCTGCCGTCTGCCATTTTCTTCAGGGTGTTTACCGCACCGGCGCGCTTCGCCCGGTCGCTGTGCTGATCAGCAAAGCGATAGGCGTCTTCCTTAAACGGCACAGTGATATTCAGACCCGTGCCGCCGTGGCGGAAAAATTTTTCTGCGGCGCTGTCGAAACCTTCCAGTGGTACCAGCTGAGCGGTGTACAGCATGTCCTGCTGTGACTGTTCAGCAAACTGCGCATGAATCTGCGGTGATTTGCTGTGGTTGATGGGATTGCCCATCACACTATAAAGGTCGGTCATCTGTGTTCTTCGGTCTCCTCAGACCCATTCTTTATGAGGCAGAAAATCGGTGTAGAGTTTTTCTTCTGCGGATCCGGCTTCTGGCTGCCAGTCGTAATCCCAGTGCACCACAGGTGGCAGCGACATCAGAATCGATTCGGTACGGCCGCCGGTCTGCAGACCAAAGATCGTGCCGCGGTCAAACACCAGGTTGAATTCCACGTAACGGCCACGGCGATAACACTGGAACTTGCGCTCACGCTCGCCGTACTCTGTTTCTTTACGCTTCGCCACAATCGGCACATAGGCGTCGATGTAGCCATTACCGACCGCCTGCATAAATGCGAAGCTTTTTTCAAAATTAAGTTCATCATCCCAGCGATTTAAATCGTCAAAAAATAAACCGCCGACACCACGGGCTTCGTCGCGGTGCTTCAGGTAGAAGTAGTCGTCACACCACTTTTTGTATTTCGGGAAGATCTCTTCGCCGAACGGCTGACACAGATCTTTCGCCGTCTGATGCCAGTGCACCACGTCTTCTTCGAAGCCATAGTACGGCGTTAAATCGAAACCACCGCCCATCCACCAGACTGGCTCTTCGCCTTCTTTCTCGGCGACGAATAAGCGCACATTGGCATGGGACGTCGGCACATAAGGGTTATGCGGGTGAATCACCAACGACACGCCCAGCGCCTGAAAACTGCGCCCGGCAAGTTCCGGGCGGGAGGCTGTCGCCGACGCCGGCAGACGCTCACCGCGCACATGGGAAAAATTCACGCCGCCTTTTTCAATCACGCCGCCATCAGCAATCACACGGGTACGGCCACCGCCGGTCAGCGCCAGCTGGCCTTCGGCTTCTTCCCGCTCCCAGGCGTCTTCAACAAACTGAGCTTTACCATCCTGAGCTTCCAGAGCAGCACAGATACGGTCCTGCAGATCGAGCAGAAAGGCTTTTACGGCGGCCACATCACAGCCGGAATTGGTCGTCATAGTCTTCTCCTAGCGCAGGCGTTCGCCGCTCAGGGTACGGATTTCAGAAGGCTGATTACGGCCACCCAGATCACCGGGCAGAATATAATCCAGCTGTTCGTGGAAATACTGGCGCACTTTCAGACGCGAACGCGCAGGCTCTTTACCCGCCGGGTTCGCCGAAGTGGATACCAGAGGTCCGGTTTCTTCACACAGGGCACGCACCAGCGGGTGATCACTGATACGCACCGCCAGCGTATTGTGGGTACCGCGCAGCATGGGCGACACCCATTCTTTGCAGGGTAGCACCCAGGTCACCGGGCCGGGCCAGGTGGACCAGACTTTCTCAAGACCGGAACTGTTCAGCGGCTCGATCCAGTCGTGCAGCTGCTCCAGTGACGCAGCCACCAGCAGCAGACCTTTCTGCCACGGGCGCTGTTTCAGATCGAGGATACGCTGAATGGCGTCGTCGTCGGCCGGATCACAGCTCAGACCCCAGACGGCTTCTGTGGGACAGGCGATAACACCACCACGCTCAACGGCGTGAACGGCGCGGGAGATATGCCAGGAATTCATGGGAGTGGCCTTGCGAAACACAAAGGCGGCACACTATACCATGGCCGCCAGAGCGGCAAGTGGGCAAAAATACACAGGTTGCCCAGCGCCAGCTCAAATGCAGGGTTCAGTCTTTATCTACCGCCCCACGCCCCAGCATCAGGTACGCCCCCAGTGCCAGTACGATCAGAAAGATAATCAGCATCTGTATAAAGTCCGCGGCATCAGCGGGTTCCGCCTGCGGCTTAGCTTCTGCCTCCTGCGGTTGCTCTTCTTCCTGCTGACGCTCTGGCTCCTGCCCGCTGTCCGCGTAAGACCCAGGTGCGTTCAGTGCGTCAGATTCCTGTGCTTGCTCAGGTTGTGGTTGCTCAGGTTGTAGTTGCTCAGATTCCGGAAGCTCAGTCCGCTGTTCTGCTGCCAGAGCGGTAGCCGATGGGTCATCAGCAGCGTAAGAGGTCCGGTCGATGTCGAACATATGTTCGCCGCTCATTGCGCCACCGGCGGTGGGCGTCTGCGCTGGAGACTCAGCCGGAATGTTGGTAGCGGCCACGGTTGTGTCTGTGTTGGCCTCTGCCTTGTTGCTGGCAAGTACCTCTGGCGAAGCGCTCACAGATGTCTCCGGGGACTGATCCAGAGTAGTATCGGGAGATTGATCCAGAGACTTATCGAGATACGTTGCGTCCACCGCTGCTAACAGCGCAGGCCGCAGGGCTCTGCCTGCAATCACGGGTGCCGGTAACTGCCCGCGGGAACCGAACTGCCAGAACTCTGCAGACCACTGCGGGTACACAGCACGGCCGTCACCGCGGCAGGCGGTATTCTCAGCCGAAGTCGGGCAACGCAACATGCGCAACAGAACCTCACCGCTCTCTCCCTCCGGAGCGTTCACATCGAACAACTGATCGATTTTCGCGCCGGATTCCGTTTTGCTGACAACCATGGTGTGCTGAATATGCAGAGGCAGGTAGCGGTTTATATCACCAGCGACAGGCAAACCAGCATTGATGGCATCCCGCACGACCAGGCAATTATCGATGTAAGCACGCCCCTGAACAAAACCAACCACATGTCCGGGAATCGAAGGCTGAATACTGCGGATCTGTCTGCTGGCCGCCAGGCAACCATTAATGCGTCCTTCAGGCCCGAAATAACCCACCATGCCGCCGGTATATTTGCCACCCGTTATCGTCCCCTGAGAGACCGAACGGATAATGGGTGCATCACGATCGCTGAATCCGGCAATGCCGCCACTGTTTTCAGTGTCCTTGTCTGCGACCAGTTCCCCGGAGAAATAACTGTCACGAACTTCCGAATTTAACAGGGTGCCGATCAGTCCGCCGGCGTCTTTACCGCCGCGCACGACAGCCTCACCGCGGAGGCCGCTGAGCTTGCTGCTGTGTGTTTCACCGACAACGCCGCCAACCCGGACACTGCCATGCACGACGCCTTTGACCGTAACATTGCTGATGACTGAATTTTCCGCTCCACCAGCCAGAATCCCTGAACACCAATGAAAAAACAG
>NZ_DJIO01000083.1:0-4100 GCF_002433655.1 Thalassolituus sp. UBA6592
GTCGAGCAGCGGCTGGGCGGTGAGTGGCTGCCTTTAGTCGTCAATGGTGAGCCGGTGCACGACGATGGCTATGATGTGGAAGTCCGCTACCTGCAGGATGACGATCAGGGCATGGCGAAGTATGAGAGTCGCTGGTATAACCCGCTTGCCGCTGGCGAGTATCGCTTTGTGATCGAAGCCCGGGAAGGCCAGCCAGCTTTACGTTCAGCTGCTTTTACCTGGGGTGGAAAGCACGATGGAATCGCTCTGCTGGAATAGAATCTGGCCGGATTTTTGCGGACAGTCCATCAAAAGTAGGAAAGAAAAGAGGTATTTACGTGGTAAATGCCTCTTTTTTATAGGAATGTCACATTGTTACATTAATTTTTCCGCCCCCGTTAAGTAGAATGATCCGCTGTTTTGGATAGGGACCGCAGTCAACGTCATGTTTAAAGCCATTTGGGCAGCCCGCTGGTATTTGTTACTGGGCCTTCTGACCTTCATATTTGTTCTCGCCATCAATACGCCTTTACATTTCGTCTGGGGTTTTGTGGAACCCAAAGTGCAGCGTCTGCCGGTAAAGATCGGTCATATCAGTGGCACATTATGGGACGGTAATGTCACACTCACCGTACCTCAGATGCGTGCTCTGGGTGAGCTGGACGCCCACTGGACACTGAGTCCTCTGAGCCTGCTGACCGGCACTGCCGCAGTGAATCTGGATATCAGTGGCCAGGGACTGCGGCTGAATGCCGACGCTGAGCTCGGCATGGGTCAGCAGGTGGTGATCAATGACGCCAGTGGCTATCTGGAGTCAGCAGTGATTGCGCCTTTGCTGAAACCAAACCGCATCAGTGTGGCCGGCAACTTTGAGCTGGGTCAGCTGCATGGTGAAATGAATCTGGCCGAGCGCTCGTTTGCCGGTTTTGCCGGACGTATCGTATTCAGCGGTGGTGCTGTCAGCGTGCCGGTGGATAACAAAGCGGTGGAAGCCAATATGCCAATGGTGATTGGTGATATCGGTATGGACGGTGACAAAGTCGTGATCCGCGCCAATACCACCGAGGGCCAGCAACTGTTACAGGCTTATATGCAGCCAGATGGCTGGGGTGGCGTTGCGGTTCGCCGTCGTTTTATCGACGCGCTGGGTCAGACATGGCCGAACAAAGCGGATGAAGACACAGTAATTTTTGAAGTGTCGCATAAGATTTTATAACCTTGGCGCGCGCTGAAAGCGCCGGGGAAAAATATAAAGACGGAGAGCAGGACTTTTGACACAAGAGGTAGCGGTGCTGACAAGCTGGCAGCGGTGGACGCTGGTCGGCGGCAAGATTGCCCTGACGCTGTTGCTGGCGTGGCAACTGGCGCATCTGACCTGGCAGATCATCGCCCCGCAGCCATTGATTCTGCAGGCGCCAAGCCAGGGCAATGGCCAGAGTGCACAGAACACGGTGGCCGGCACTGCTCAGTATCATCTGTTCGGTGACTACACAGCTGCACCGGTGCAGGAAGTGGCTAAACAGGTGGATGCACCGGATACCCGGCTGCGTCTGGATCTGCTGGGTGTGACCCGCTCTTCTGATGAAAAAGCGTCATCGGCCATTATTGCGCCGAAAGGTGGTGCCGGTGATTTCTATCGTGTAGGGGATGCTGTGCAGGGCCGGACCCGACTGGCGGCTGTGTATGACGACCGCGTTATTCTCGACACCAACGGTAAGCTGGAGACACTGAAATTTGATGACTCGCCGGCCACTGGCGTGCGCGCGGTATCCCGAGCCTCAGAGCCAGCTGCCCGGGAGCGGGACGACAATAACCGCGTATCACTGCGTGACCGCTTTAAGCGGGTGCGGAACGCCGGTGATTTTCTCGATATGGTCACTTCAGGTGCTGAAAATGATCCGGAAGCAACGCTCAATCAGATGGGATTGAAAGCCGTCGGACCGGGACAGGGCTATGAAGTACAGCGTGGATCCATGCTGAATTCTCTGAACCTGCGTCCGGGCGATATTGTATTGTCGGTCAACGGTCAGTCACTGGGGGATCCGCTCAGCGATCAGCAGATTCTTGAGCAGGTAAAAAGTGAAGGTAACGCCCGCATTGAAGTGCAGCGGGGCGACAGCCGTTTGACTGTTACGCACAGTCTGAATTAAAAGGAAAAGAACGTGTTAAAGCAGTGGGTATTCCTGATAGTTCTGGCTTTTGCCAGCGTCGTTCAGGCTGAAGAAAAAGACTGGCAGATCAACCTGAAAGAAGCCGATATCGGCGCTTTTATCAGTCAGGTTGCTGATATTACCGGCAAAAGTTTTGTCGTTGATCCACGGGTAAAAGGCCGGGTCAGCGTTCTTTCCAGTGCGCCAATGGACAAAGAAGGTGTTTATGAACTCTTCTTATCCGTGTTGCAGGTTCAGGGTTATGCCGCCGTTCCTGCCGGTGACGTGGTACTGATCGTACAGCAGAACGATGTGAAGCAGGCTGGCCGTGACCTTAACGAGAACGCCGGCAATCAGAGTCAGGAAATGCTGACCAAAGTTATTATGATCCGCAACACGCCTGCACTGGATCTGGTGCCTATTCTGCGTCCGTTGGTGGCTAAGTATGGTCATCTGGCCGGGGTTAAATCGGCGAACGCGCTGATTATTTCTGACCACGCTGCCAACATTAACCGTATCGAACAGATCATTGATCGTCTGGACAAATCCGGCAGTGAAGAGCTGGAAGTGGTGCAGCTGAAAGAAGCCTGGGTTGGCAACGTTGTGACCATGCTGCAGAGTCTGGACCCGGCCAAAGTGTCTCAGGGTAACGGCAGTGCTAATGCTGAAAATACCGCAGGTTCTATCCGTGTCGTTGCTGATGAACGCAGCAACCGCCTGATTATTAAGGGTGAAAAAAGTGCCCGTGAACGTATCCGTAAACTGATCGAAGAGCTGGATCAGCCGTCTTATTTCTCTGGCAGTGCGAAAGTGATCCGTCTGCAGTATGCCGATGCCACCAAACTGGCTGAGTTGCTGAAAAACCTGATGTCTGAAACCAATTCCGGTTCTGCCGCGCAGGAAGAACAGCAGGTTAAAGGTACCGCGGGTATTTATGCTGATGAAGAGCTGAATGCTCTGGTGGTACGTGCTGAACCATCGGTGATGAAAGAAGTGGAAGAGCTGGTGGCCTCCCTTGATGTGCGCCGTGCTCAGGTTCTGATTGAGTCCGCAATTGTAGAAATCAGCGGCGATATCAATGACGCGCTGGGCCTGCAGTGGCTGCTAGGTGATACCGATAATCCGGTTGCTGCCACTAACTTCTCAGAAGCCGGTAATTCCCTCTCCGGTATTGCTACCTCTATCGCCACTCAGGATTACGCCGGTGCTCTGGGCAACGGTCTGACGCTGGGTGGTTACAGTGAGATTGATGGTCAGATTGATTTCGGTGTGATTCTGAATGCCCTGAAAAGTAATTCGCATACCAACCTGTTATCCACGCCAAGCATCATGACACTGGATAACCAGGAAGCAGAAATTATCGTTGGTCAGAACGTGCCGTTCCGTACCGGCTCAACGGCATCAAACAGCAACACTAACCCATTCACTACCATTACCCGTGAAGACGTGGGTATTACGCTGAAGGTGAAACCACACATCCACGACGGAGAAGCGATTCGTCTGGAAGTGGAAGCCACGGCGGAATCGGTATCCTCCACCAGTGTTGATGGCAGTGCCGACTTAATCACCAATAAACGTTCGATTAAGACCATGATTCTGTCTGACGATCAGGAAACCATTGTACTGGGTGGTCTGATCCGTGATGACGTGACAGAAACCGAAAGCAAGGTTCCTCTGCTGGGTGATATTCCGGTACTGGGTTGGCTGTTTAAATCCAAATCCACCAGTCATACCAAGAACAATATGATGGTATTCCTGCGTCCGACCATTGTGGATAACCCGGGCACCGCTCGCAGTCTGACCCATGATAAATTCAACGGTATCTGGGAATTTTCAGTGTCGGATAAACTGGGCGAACAGGATATCGATAATCGTCTGGATATGCTGTTTGATGGTTTACCGGTGCAGATGCAGCAGAAAGACTGATTGAGCGGACGGTCATAAGACATAAAAAAGCCCCGGAAACGGGGC
>NZ_DJIO01000040.1:0-20202 GCF_002433655.1 Thalassolituus sp. UBA6592
TTTACAACGATTCAGAAGCTTTCCAAACAATGCTTTATAAAGATCTGCGGGCTGCTTTTGATTCAGTCTGGCCAGTGTTGAACGGGCTATGGGCTGAGCACCAACATGGTAAAGCTTGTTTCTCTGAGTTTCGAGATTGGCCTGAATATCGCGCAGACTTTGTTTTCCGGAAAGCTGAGCCATCGTCATACCAATGAACTGATCCCAGCGCGTAGCAGAGCGCAGTTTTTGGCCTGAATGATGGATTTTTGCAAGGGACTCAAACTCATGTCTCGAAACAGGTTTGAGCAACTGATGAAAAGCGGTGTTATGATGTGACAAAGCCTGGTTCCTTGGTTTTTCTATTGTGTGGAAACAACAGAATAACACTTGGAACCAGGCTTTTTCATTTGCTGCCCCAAACTGTGGGACAGCAATGCGGCAATGCCGGGTCTTTTCTCAGGCTGAAGCTTATGCTTTAGCCTTTGGTGGACGACCGCGTTTTTTAGGGGCAGCTGCAGTAGTTGCCGCTTTCGCAGGACGACCACGCTTCTTAGGCGCAGCTGCAGTTGCAGTTTTAGCCTTGGCAGGACGACCGCGTTTCTTAGGTGCCGCCGCCGGAGCTGCAGTAGTAGCTGCTGCCGGAGCTGCAGTGGCAGCTGCCTTAGCAGGACGACCGCGCTTCTTAGGTGCTGCTGCAGTTGCAGTTTTTGCCTTAGCCGGACGGCCGCGCTTCTTAGGAGCTGCTTTGGTTGCCGCTTTTTCTACAGAAGCCGCTTTTGCTTTCAGCTTTTTAGCTTCTGCTTTTGCTTTAGTGGTTTCTTTCTTAGCACGCGCTTTTACTTTAGCAGCATCGGCTTTAGTGCGGGCTTTCTTCCACTTGGCTTCAAATGCAGCAACGGCTTTAGCCAGATCTGCTTCAGCTTTAGACGCCAGAGAAGCGGCGAAAGATTCAACGCTTTCAGTTGCCTTAGCTACTGCTTCTTCAGCTTTAGCTTCGATCTGAGCGCTCTTAACAGCTACCATAGCTGCACGGGAAGCCGCTTTCAGGGTCTGCAGTTTTTCTTTTTCTGCTTTAACTTTAGCGTTTGCAGTGGTCAGTGCACGTTTGCCGGCAGCAGTTGCTTTAGCAGCAACTTTTGCTTTAGCCGCTTCGGCTTTCTTGGCAGCAGCATCAACTTTAGTCTGTTGAGCAGCAACAGCGGCAGCAGCTTTATCAGCAGCTTTCTGTGCTTTATCAACAACTGCAGGTACGGTAGCAGCTACAGCAGCTTTTGCTTTAGCTGCTGGACGACCGCGCTTGGCAGGAGCTTTTTTTGGTCTGGCCATAAGTGAATTCCTCTGGAGATTTCCTGATCAGGTAATTAAACGCTAGCACAATTATTATCGCGCATTAGCTAACGGAAGCAATAATAGTATTTTTATAATAAAAAACCAAAATTTTTAATCATTTAAAGATAACAATCTGATATTTTTCTGATGCGCGTGCCAATTCCGCATGTAAAAAACAAGTATTCCGTCTTTGGCGATATTTAATAGTGATGCCTTTTTCATTTAGCGACAAAAAACCGCATGCGTATTATCCGCAATAATATGCCAGCAGCTATTTATTTAATTCGCCCTGAAAAGATTAAAAAAGAGCGTCCGCACAGCCCAACTATACCAGCTAACCCATTGAATCTTATAAAAATATCCCGAATCCGCCATAAATTATGGAGAAACATAAGCTATTAAGTGCATCCCCTTCCGGGCCAGAGAAAATCCTTTTTTGCACTAACAATTCCCCACCTCCGCTACCCAATCCCGGACTGCAGACATAAAAAAGGGGCCTTACGGCCCCTTTTTCGCTCTGCGAAGCATTACTTCTGCAGCGCTTCCATCACTTTTGCAGTGATATCCTGCAGAGAGCCCATCCCTGGGATGTGGCTGTATTTTGGTGCAGATTCACCCTGACCGGCTTCCAGCGTTTTATAAAAGCTGACCAGTGGCGCAGTTTGTTCATGGTAAATAGACAGGCGTTTACGGATAGTATCTTCCTGATCATCGTCACGCTGAACCAGATCTTCACCGGTTTCATCATCTTTACCCGCTGTTTTTGGCGGATTGTATACCACGTGGTATACACGGCCAGAACCTGGGTGCACACGACGGCCACTGAGTCGCTGAACGATTTCTTCATCATCAACGTCGATCTCAATCACATGATCGATATCTACGCCCGCTTCGATCATGGCTTCCGCCTGAGGAATTGTGCGTGGGAAACCGTCAAACAGGAAGCCGTTTACGCAGTCATCCTGCTGAATACGCTCCTTAACCAGGCCGATAATGATTTCATCGGATACCAGCCCACCGGTTTCCATGATTTCTTTTACTTTCAGGCCCAATTCGCTGCCGGCTTTAACCGCTGCACGCAGCATGTCACCGGTAGAGATTTGCGGAATGGAAAATTTATCGCAAATGAACTGTGCCTGAGTACCTTTACCAGCACCCGGCGCGCCCAACAGAATTACGCGCATGCGCATACTCCTCGTGGTTATTATAGGAAACTTGCCGGAGGGTTAAATTGTACAAACTTTAACCAATCCGTGAAAAAATAGGCCTAACCTTACTCTGACGGCAGGCTCAGCTCAAGTCATTGTGGAGAAAAACGAGCCGGGCGAACGCCCGACTTTGGTATAGCGACTATAGTAGAAGCGGTTCCGGCCCAGCAATGACGCGGCTTAGCCGGTATTTCGCATACCGGCAGCAATACCTGCCATAGTCACTTTGAGTGCCCGTTCAACTTCCTCGCTGATGACATCCTGATCCTGTCGCTCCCGATACAGCAGCTCGGCCTGCAGGTAGTGCAGAGGATCTGTATAAGGATCACGGACGCTCAGAGACTGCTGCAGTGCAATATTATTTTCCAGCAGTTCCTGTTGCTCCTTCAGTTTCAGCACCAGCTCGCGCATGGTATTCAGGCGGGTTCGTAATTGACTGCCTAATGGCTGCAACTCATGCTCGACCAGTCTGCCTTCATAATATTGCGCGATACCGCTGTCAGATTTGGACAGAACCATCTCCAGCATATCGATATAGGTACGAAAGAAAGGCCACTGGCGATACATATCCTGCAAGGCTTCCAGTTTGCCTGCATCAATGACTTTGGCCAGCGCCTCATCGGACCCTAACCACGCCGGCAGCATCAGCCGCATTTGTGTCCAGGCAAAAATCCATGGAATCGCGCGCAGTGTTTCAATTCCGCCTCCACTGCGGCGTCTGGCCGGACGACTGCCAAGCGCCAGCTTACCCAATTCCTGTTCCGGTGTTGCAGCACGGAAATAACGCACAAAATCTTCAGTATCCCGCACCATAGCACGATAGGATTTCACCCCATCCCCGGCCAGCTGTTCCATCAGTTCACGCCATTCAGGACGGGCGCTGTCCGGTGGTAATAAATTCGCTTCCAGTACGGAGGAAATATAAATTTTCAGGTTACGTTTGGCGACTTCCGGTAATCCGAATTTAAAGCGGATCATTTCGCCCTGCTCTGTTACCCGCAGCCCACCAGCCACAGACCCGGGCGGCTGTGACAGAATCGCGCGATGCGCCGGGCCACCACCGCGGCCAACACTGCCACCACGACCATGAAATAAACGCAGTTTAATGCCTTTATCCCGGGCAACCTGAGACAGCGCTTCCTGCGCGCGATACTGCGCCCAGACAGCAGCTAACTGGCCCGCGTCTTTGGATGAATCGGAATAGCCAATCATGACCTGCTGATGACCAAGGCTGTATTCCCGGTACCAGTCCACCGACCAGAGTTTTTCCATGCGCGGTGCAGACTGCTCAAGATCTCCGAGTGTTTCAAACAAGGGCACGACCGGCATGTGATCGCGGACACCACAGGCCTGCAATAAAAGTACGACCGACAGTACATCGGACGGCTCACTGGCCATGGAAATAATGTAACAGGAGACACCATCACCGGCCCGGGTCGCCAGCACCTGCATGGTATCCAGAACTTCTTTTACCGCATCCGAGGGTTGCCAGCGATTGGGGATTAACGGGCGTTTCGACTGCAGTTCGGCCAACAGAAATTCCTGTTTCTTTTCTTCACTCCAGCTGTGGTAATCACCCATGCCGTAGTAATCGCAGATTTCCGCCAGTACGTCAGCATGACGGGTTGATTCCTGACGCACATCGAGACGTACCAGAGTCAGACCAAAACAGGCAACACGACGAATGGTATCCAGCAATCCGGCATCGGCAATTTCATCCAGCCCCTGAGATTTCAGACTTTCGTAACACAACAGTAGTGGCTGCAGCAGTTCGTCTTCTTCCTGCAGGGGTTCTGCGTCCGACTCCTGACCTTTGGCTTTTGCTGCTGCCCAGACTTTGGTTTGCAGCAGGCGTTCACGCAAGGCATGCAGACAATCACGATAAGGTTCGTGCGACACTTCGCCAGTGAATTTTTTCAGTTCAGCAGATGCTTCTGACATGGACAACTGCATGCCAAGATTTTCGATATCCCGCAGAAAAAGATCAGCAGCCATCCAGCGTGCCAGATACAGCACCTCGCGGGTCACATCCGAGGTCACATTGGGATTTCCATCGCGGTCGCCGCCCATCCAGGAAGAAAAGCGCACCGGTGCTGCGGTTAATGGCAGCGGTGTTGCCCCGCGTGCACGCAGGTCCAGATCCAGGTTACGCAATAATCCGGGCACTGCCTGCCATAGGGAATTTTCAATAACGGCAAAACCCCATTTCGCCTCATCCACGGCAGTCGGTCTCACCTGTCGGATTTCATCGGTATGCCAGATTTCTTCAATAACGGTCTCGATGCGTTTATCGATGGTTTTTAATTCCGGATGGTCTTCGCGCAGATCGTCGCGCTTCTGTAACAGGCGGGAAATCAGATCGTATTTCTGTATCAGGGTACGGCGGGTAATTTCGGTCGGATGTGCGGTCAGCACCAATTCGATATTGGCAGCGGCAATCTGTGAACTCAGATCGATGCCATTAATGCCTTTTTGCTGTAAGCGATCAAGCAGGCCGATAAACATCTGCTCAACTTCGTCATCAGTGACATTTTCCCGCCGCCAGCTGATGCCGTGTTGTTGCTCGGCAATATTGGCCAGATTGAGAAACTGATTAAAACCACGCACCACGGGTAACAAAGCATCTTCCGGCATGGTTTTCAGTAATGCCAGCAGACGGTCACGCTCTGCGGTATCACCTTGCCGGGCTTTTTTCGCCTGTTTACGTATGTCTTCAATGCGTGTCAGCATGTCCGCGCCATACTGACCTTCGATGGTTTGTCCGAGAAGCTTTCCTAACAGCCTGACTTTATCGCGCAGCAGCGGATCAAGTTCAAAGGCTTTTCCCTGGCTTTTACTCATAACAACTCCGGGCAGATAGTATCTGTGACGGGTAGCGGCAAAGCGCTGGCAATTTGCCGTTATCTCACTCCAGTCTGCTGGATTTCAACGAAGATGCAAGATCAAAATCCCCTGAGCTGCCAATTGCTGCGATTGTGGGCTTTTGCGTAACACTTTGTAGACCTGCCCTTTCGCCGCGCTGAAACGGTACTAGACTCAGAAAATCCGGATGGAAAAGGAGCGGTTATGAAAGCCTCAAATCTGTTAAATCACTGGGAAAAAGAGTTTGGCGAACCTCTGACAGACACCAGTTATCAATTGCCATTGAATGTGAAAGACGCTGCCCGGCTTGAAGCTCTGGCGGAAATGTTTCCCGGCTGCACGAAAGAACGCCTGCTGCGCGATCTGGTCAGTTCCGCACTGGCAGACCTAACCAGCGGCTTCCCGTACGTTGCCGGTGATAAAGTAGTGGCTCAGGATGAAGATGGTGATCCCATCTATGAAGATGCAGGCCCGACGCCCCAGTTTCTGAAACTGACGCGCAAACACCTGTCATCGTTGCAGAAAGGCAGTCACTGATACTTTAATCAGCGTCTTTCAGGCTGTTTTCTTTTTCCAGCTGCTTGGCTTCAGTCCAGGCGGCTTCCATCGCTTCTGCGCTGACTGAATCCCAACCGCCCTGCTCCTGCATGCGTTTTTCGACATGGCGAAAACGACTGGAAAAGCGCTCATTAGTGCCGCGTAACGCTGCTTCCGGATCCGCTTTGGCAAAGCGTGCCAGATTCGTTACAGCAAACAGCAAATCACCGATTTCCTCCTGCAGCCGCTGGGCGTTACCAGATGCGATTTCAGCTTCGACTTCGGCCAGTTCTTCGCGGATTTTATCCAGCACACCGGATACATCCGGCCAGTCAAAACCAACTCCTGAGGCTTTTTTCTGCAATTTCACCGAACGTGTCAGCGCCGGCATCGTCACCGGCACATCATCAACAACGCTGACGCTTTTTTCCGTGGCGGGTTTTGCAGCTTTTTCTGCCTGTTTGATCACTTCCCAGTTGGCATTAATTTCCGCTTCTTCCGGTGTGACAGACGGATCACGCTGACTGGTTAAGGTTCCTTCGGGGAAAACATGCGGATGGCGGCGAATCAGCTTTTCTACCAAGCGATGAATGATCGAGTGCAGATCAAACAAGCGGCGTTCATCGGCAATCTGCCCATAAAAAACAATCTGAAATAACAGATCGCCCAGTTCCTCTTCCACATGGGGCCAGTCCTGCCGCTCAATGGCGTCAGCGACCTCATAGGCTTCTTCCAGTGTGTGTGGCAGAACCGTGGCAAAGTCCTGCTTCAGATCCCATGGGCAGCCGGTCTGCGGATCACGCAGACGCTGCATCAGATAAATAAGATCATCCAGCTGATAGGTCTGCGCCATCAGACACTGGCTCCGTTACGCACACGGCGGGCAGTAATGACATTTGGCAGCTTGTTAATTTTGTTCATTAACCGCGCCAGACGTTCAAGGCTGTCCACTTCAACGGTAATTTTCATATTGGCTGTGTGCTGCCCCTGGTTCGACAGCGTATTCACGGCAATGACGTTAATGCGCTCATTGGCCAGCAAGGTACTGACATCACTGAGCAGGCCGGTACGGTCGTAGGCTTCGATCAGCATATCCACCGGATAAGTGCTGTTCGGTTTGTTGCCCCAGCTGACCTGCAGCACACGTTCCGGTTCCATTACCTCCAGATGCAGCAGGTTTTCACAATCGCTGCGGTGCACGGTGACACCCCGGCCAATGGTAACGTAACCACGGATATCATCACCCGGCACCGGCTGACAGCAGCTGGCCAGATGAGTGAGCAGATTACCAACGCCTTCAATATAAAGGTCATTATCACCCTGGGTATTACGCCCGGCTTTTTCCGGCTTACGCAGCAGCGGCAACTCGCGCTGCGGCGCTTCGGTATCGGCACGTTTCAATACGGCGTGCACCACCTGACCAACACGCAGATCACCGGCACCGATGGCTGCATACATATCTTCCACGGACTTCATATTCATGTCCGCAGCGACGTCGGTCAGGGATTCATTCACCAGATCCAGACGATCCAGTTCACGCAATACCAGCTGACGGCCTTCTTCAATATTCTGATCCCGCGCCTGCACTTTAAACCAGTGAGCAACTTTGGCCCGGGCGCGGTTAGTGTGAATATAACCGCCTTCCGGATAGAGCCAGTCACGGCTTGGATGCGCTTTGGCATTGGTGAGAATTTCGACCTGTTCACCATTTTTCAGCAGGTAAGTGAGCGGTACGATACGACCGTTCACTTTGGCGCCGCGACATTTATTACCCACTTCGGTATGCACACGGTAAGCAAAGTCGATTGGTGTCGCTTTTGGCGGCAGATCCACCACATGGCCTTCCGGCGTGAACACGTAAATCCGGTCCGGATTAATATCAGCGCGCAGCTCACCCACCAGCTCAGGCAGGTCATCCAGTTCTTCGTGCCATTCCAGCACCTGACGCAACCAGGCGATTTTCTGTTCGTACCCCTGGTCTTTGGCTTTGGTGTCTGTACCTTTATACAGCCAGTGCGCACACACACCGAGCTCAGCATCTTCGTGCATGGCATGAGTACGGATCTGAACTTCCAGCACCTTTCCTTCCGGGCCGAATACCGCGGTATGCAGTGAGCGGTAACCGTTCTCTTTCGGGTTGGCAATGTAGTCGTCAAATTCGTTCGGAATGTGGCGCCATAAACTGTGCACGATACCCAACGCGGCATAACAGTCGCGCAGTTCCGGCACCAGAATACGCACAGCGCGGATGTCATAAATCTGGGAGAAATCCAGATTCTTGCGATTCATTTTGCGCCAGATACTGTAAATGTGTTTGGCGCGGCCGTAGACATCGCAACGGATACCAAAATTCAGAATTTCCTGGCGCAGGGTATCGACGACGTTTTCGATATAGTCCTGACGGGCGAGACGTTTTTCATCCAGCAGGCGGGCAATTTTTTTGTATTGCTCAGGCTGCAGATAGCGGAACGCCAGATCTTCCAGCTCCCACTTAAGGTGACCGATACCCAGGCGATGGGCCAGCGGTGCGTATACGTTAAAGACCTCTTCGGCGACGCTGCGGCGCTTATCTTCCGGACCATCTTTAACCGCACGGATAGCCGACGTACGCTCCGCCAGTTTGATCAGCGCGACACGCACGTCGTCGATCATCGAGACCAGCATTTTACGCAGGTTATCAACCTGCGCCTGACGCTGGCCCAGTACAACTTCGTCGGTGGAATTCTGAATGGCGCTGATGGCTGCCATGCGCAGTACGCCTTCGATCAGCTTGGCCACTTCAGCACCAAACTCACGTTCAACTTTCTGCAGGGAAACACGCCCTTCACGCACAGCCCGATAGAGCATGGCGGCAACCAGAGATGCCGTATCAAGACGCAGATCGAGCAGGATCTGCGTCATTTCTATGCCCATCTGCACACTGTCAATCGACCAGTAAGTGCGGTTGGCAATCGCTTCATCCGACAACTGCTTCGCCAGAGCCAGTGCCCGGCCCAGCGTTTCAGGATCTTTTACGTCGTGCTGCTGCTGGATGCTTTCCAGCCAGCTGGTGACGTCCAGTGAGCCATCGTGTAACAGCGGATGGTCTTCTCTCACTTTAACCATGACGTTTAACCTTATTTTCCAATAGCACCATGGTTTCCACATGGTGAGTCTGTGGGAACATATCCATGATCCCGGCCTGCCGGATGCGGTAACCCGCTTCTGTCAGAGTGCTCAAATCCCGCGCCAGAGTGGCTGCGTCACAGGATACATACAATATTCTTGGCACCCGGCGTTCTGTTAATTCTTTGATAATGCCTGCTGCACCCGCTCTGGGCGGATCCAGCAGTACCGCGTCAGGATCCGGCAGAGGCTGCAAACCGCCACTGCCATCCAGATCCGCGCGAATTGCCTGCAAAGGAAGGGCCAGTTTTTCAGCCTGAAGACTGAGGCTGCTGACCATACGTTCATCTCCTTCCACCGCAAAAACCTGTTGGCTGCGCTTTGCCAGCGGCATACTGAAGTTACCGTGCCCGGCAAACAGATCCCAGATAACCTCGCTGCCTGCAGGTGCCAGCCAGTCCAGCGCCTGCTGCACCATGGCCTGGTTCACGGCACCATTTACCTGTACGAAATCGTCCGGCTGAATAGTCAGCGCCAGTTCGTCACTGTGATGCTGTAAAGGTTCCGCATCTTCCGGCCAGATGCGCTGTGCTGGTGCATCTTTGTCCGTTTTCAGCCACAACTGCAATGGCAGACCGGACTCTACCGCCTTTGCCGACGCAATTAACTGATTCTGATCAGCAGAAGGCAGAGGTTTAAGAACCCGGAAAACCAGGGCCATGGCGTTGTCGCCGACAATGGCTTCGATCTGAGTAATAACGGAACGTGATTGCAGCTGCGCGATCTGCTCCCGCCAGTAAGCCCAGTCCAGAGCAGGCAGATCCGGCAATACCGGACAGCGATCAATATTGGTGATATGGGCAGATGCCGCCTCGCGGAAACCAACGAAGTTTTCCCCGCGCTCTTTGCTGAAGCGCACGCCCAGCCGGGCTTTGCGGCGGTAATGAAAAGGCTCAGAGGTAATCGGAGCCGCCCACTGCTCAACATCGAGCTTCTGGCGGCTGAATTCACGCGCGACACGCTCTTGCTTGAAAGCCACCTGCCCAGCGTAGTTCAGATGCTGCAGATCGCAGCCACCGCAACGCTGGTAGTGCGGGCATTGAGGTTCAACCCGTTCAGGGGAGGATTGCAGGATATTCAGTAGCCGGGTCTGCCAGACCTTACGCCGGCGCCCATCAAGGATGACCTCAACGTCTTCGCCTGGCAGTGCGCCGGGAACAAAATAGACGTCGCGGTTGCGACGGGCGACACCTTCGCCATCGGACGTAAGATTATCGACGCTCAGCGTCAGGCGCTGTTCCCGTTTAGTCTGTTTCACCTGCATTCCCCGGCTGTTGTCTGTGCCGCCTTATCACTGCCCGGCGGCTTTATCCGGCGCACAGTATGGGGGCGGCTTTTTCTTTTGCAACCGGGATTTGCCGTGACGACCTACGACAGTTCTGCCGTGTCTGCGCAACAGATCCGTAACGGTGTTCAGTGTGGAGCAAACACCCCGGAAGACAGATAGCGGTCACCACGATCACAGATGATGGCCACGATGGTGGCGTTTTCCAGCGTTTCCGCCAGACGCAATGCAGCAGCCACAGCGCCACCGGAAGACACGCCGCAGAAAATGCCTTCGCGCATCGCCAGCGCACGCATGGCATCTTCCGCTTCCTGCTGACCAATATCCATCACCTGATCAACCCGGGTTTCATCAAAGATGGTCGGCAGATATTCTTTTGGCCAGCGACGGATTCCAGGAATTGACGCGCCTTCTGCCGGTTGCAGACCGACGATCTGCACGTCCGGATTCTGTTCCTTAAGGTAACGCGAGGTTCCCATAATGGTTCCCGTTGTACCCATAGAGCTGACGAAGTGAGTGACTGTGCCCTGGGTCTGCTGCCAGATTTCCGGGCCGGTGCCGTGATAATGAGCTTCCGGATTATCGCCGTTGCCGAACTGATTCAGCACCTTACCTTCCCCCCGGGCTTCCATCGCCAGTGCCAGATCGCGGGCGCCTTCCATGCCTTCTTCTTTGCTGACCAGAATCAGCTGAGCACCGTAGGCCTCCATCGCCCAGCGACGCTCCATGGTGGAGTTATCCGGCATGATCAGAATCATTTGATAGCCCTTAATCGCCGCCGCCATGGCCAGAGCGATACCGGTATTACCGCTGGTCGCCTCGATCAGGGTATCTCCCGGCTGAATATCACCACGGGCTTCCGCACGATCAATCATGGACAGTGCCGGGCGATCCTTCACGGAGCCTGCCGGATTATTCCCCTCCAGCTTTAACAGCACGGTATTGCTGCAACCTTCCGGCAGCAGCCGCTGCAATCTGACCAGCGGGGTATTACCGACACAATCGGCAATGGTGGGGTAGATAATGTCGGTCACGGGGATTCTCCGCAGTGCTTATAACTTAAATGCCGAAGTTTACTCCTGCTGCATATAATGCGGTAATATCAATTGGCGATTTCGTTATATCCGCTGCGCCGCCGGACGTTTGCGCCGGACCGCCCACACCAGTAATCTACAGCCTTCAGGCAGCCACTGACCATTACCATGAAAAACTGGAGCATACAGAGCCGGGTTCTGTTCCTCGCATTATTGCCGGGGGTCGTTATTTCTCTGATTCTGGGCATCTTCTTTATGAGCCAGCATTCACGGAATCTCGACAGCCTGCTGGAAGAACGCGCCCTTGCCATGGCCAAACAGCTGGCGCCGACCTGTGAATACGGTGTCATGACCGGTAACACCGGCATCCTGCAGAATATCGCCAACAATATGCTGGAGGAGCGCGACGTCCGCTCCGTCAGTATCTATAACCAGAATGTCGAAGTCCTGGCCCATGCCGGGCCGAAAATGCTGACCAATCAAACCAGTCCTTCGGAGCTGTCGGCCAACCAGTTACAGCTGGTCCGCACCGATGGCTCGGTCAGAGTGCGGGCACCGGTGTTCGCCCAGAATCTGGTGATTCCCGATCAGTTATCCGAACAGTTTTATGCCGAAGAAACGCCGGAGATTAAGTTACTGGGCTGGGCAGAACTGGAGCTTTCCAACGCCAACACCAAACTGGCGCGCTATCAGCATGTGATTACCTCAACCGCGATTATTCTCGCTACCCTGCTGGTCTGCGCCATCGTCGCCGTCCGTGCCAGCCGACAGATTTCCGAACCCATGCATCGCATCGTGAGCGCAATAAAAGACCTCGAGGACGGCAAACTGGACACCCGGGTGCATGTCTCCGGGGCCGCGGAATTCGAACAGCTGACCGCTGGTGTGAACGCCATGGCCAGTGCGCTGCAACGCTCCAGCCGGGAAAATCTGCAGAGTATTGAACAGACCACCCGCGACCTGCAGGAAACCCTCGACGAACTGGAAGTGCGCAACCGCGAGCTGGCCATTGGGCGTAAGCAGGCTCTGGAAGCCAGTCAGATGAAATCGGAATTCCTGGCCAATGTGTCGCACGAAATCCGCACCCCTCTTAACGGTATTATCGGTTTCAGTGACCTGCTGGCCAGAACACAGGTAAACAGCCAGCAACATGATTATCTGAACACCATTAAAAAATCGTCCACGGATCTGCTGACGATTATTAACGACATTCTTGATCTGTCGAAAATTGACGCGGGTAAACTCATCATCGAACACACGCCCTTTAATCTGCGCGATGTTCTTGAAGATGTGTTCACCATGCTGGCCCCTGCTGCCTACAACAAAGGGCTGGAACTCACTCAGCTGATTTACTCTGATGTTCCGCTGCACATTACGTCAGACCCACTGCGTCTGAAACAGATACTGACCAACCTGGTTAATAACGCCATTAAATTCACTGAACGTGGCAGCGTCAGTGTCAGGGTCTCCCTCATCAGTAAAGATGACCAGCGTGCGAGTATTAAATTTGATATTCAGGACAGCGGCATTGGTATGAGCGAAGAGCAGATTACCAAAATCTTTACTGCCTTCACTCAGGCGGATACCAGCACCACGCGTCAGTTTGGCGGAACCGGTTTAGGTCTGATTATTTCCCGCGCACTGGTGAACGCCATGCACGGCGATATTCAGGTCAGCAGTGTTGAACATCGCGGCTCCACCTTTACCTTCCATATTCAGACAGAACTCAGTGACGAGCTGCAGGATTTACCGCCATTGAGCGGTTATCGTATTGCCATGCTGGAACCTGCGCTGCTCAACCGCATGAATATTTCCGCCCTGCTGACCCAATGGCAAACCACCCATCAGGAATACGAAAACCGTACCCAGCTACTGGAAGAACTGGCCACGGGTAATTACCCGGATGCCGTGATTATTTCCTGCCATCATCAGCAGCTTGGTGAAACCAGTCACATAGCCATGATGGCACAGTTAAAAGAGCGTGGAATTCCGTTACTGGCGCTGATCGACAGTGTCAGCCACGAGCATATTGAACAGTTGCATCATCAGGGTGCCACCCGGGCACTCAGTCAGCCGTTCAGCCATCGTAAACTGTATCAGAACCTGCGCTTCCTGCTGACCGGCGAAACCTCGGACAGTGCCAGCGAAATTCCGTATTTTGTTTTACCGGGCAAACCTGCACCCAACGTTCTTGCCGTTGATGATAACGAGGCCAACCTGAAACTGGTGGTCACCTTACTGGAAGAAATGGGCATTAAAGTTCAGGCAGCCAATTCCGGACGGGAAGCCATTCAGATCGTGACAGAGCACGAGATTGATTTAATCCTGATGGATATTCAGATGCCGGGCATGAATGGCCTGGACGCTACGCGGGAAATCCGCACGCTGAAAGGTGGTGCCACTGTCCCTGTCATTGCCCTTACGGCACACGCCATGGCTGATGAAAAAGAAGCCCTGCTGAAAGCTGGTATGAATGATTACCAGACCAAGCCGATCAGTCAGGAACAGCTGGCCGACTGTATTCAGCGCTGGACCGGGTATATTCAGGCTCAGGCCGCTGTTGAAGAATCCACCGACGTTCAGTTAAGCGATCCGTCGTCCCAGACAGACACAACGGAAGATGTGGTGTTTGACGCTGCAATTGCTCTGCGGCACGCCAATAAAAAACTCGATCTGGCCGAAGATATGTTCACCATGCTGATGAATTCGCTGGATAAGGATATGGAGCAGATTCTCGAAGCGTGGGAAGAAGAAAAAATGGACGTTCTGCTGGAAAAAGTTCATCGCGTACACGGCGCCAGCCGCTACTGCGGAGTACCGGCACTCAGAAGTACGCTCGAACAGTTTGAGACCGCACTGAAAGCTGCGCAAACCGGGCTGTTGCCACAGATGATGCGTCAGCTGGTCGGCGATGTGAAAAACCTGCAGGAATGGACAGAAAATAATGACTGGCGCGAGCTGCTGCGCCAGACACTGGCGGCCTGAAGCAGACAGCAGGCCTAAACAAGCACAGCGAAAGCCTGAATCAGACCGCCGTCGTCGGACAGGCTGACAAATGCATGCTGCCCGCCAAGATTACGCAGCAGATCGGCAGCGGCGCCATGCAGCTTCACCTGCGGTGCTCCGCTGCCATCACGCAGAATTTCCAGCTGCTGAAAACCAACCCCTTTAGCGATGCCGGTTCCCAATGCTTTAGCCAGTGCTTCTTTAGCGGCATATTGTTTGGCAATAAAATTCACCGACTGGCGGCGTTGCAGATAAATCTGCTGCTCCTGTGGTGTCAGAATACGCCGCACAAAACGCTCACCGTGGCGCAGCAGCGCATCCTGTATACGGCTTTCCTGCAATAAATCGGTACCGATACCGACAATCTGCTCCAGAGCCGGATGATCAGGAAAAGCCGGCGCGCCGGTCACAGAGCCGTCACTCAACGGACGGTTGCCTTTTCCAGCAGATCCCGCATTTCCGCGACCGCGTCTTTCAGACCGGTAAAGACCGCACGGGCAATGATTGCGTGACCAATATTCAGTTCGTTCATTCCGGGAATTGCAGCGATGGCTTCCACGTTGTGATAATTCAGACCATGACCGGCGTTAACAATTAATCCCTGTTGCTGCGCATAAGCTGCTGCATGCTGAATACGTTTGAGTTCTGCCAGCTGCTCTTCTTCATTTTCAGCATCCGCATAGCGGCCGGTATGCAGTTCAATCACTGGGGCACCAGTCCGCATAGTGGCATCAATCTGCTTCTCGTCCGGATCAATAAACAGCGACACTTCAGTGCCCAGTTTTTGTAAGCGCTCTACCGCTGCGCGAATATGCTCTTCCTGACCGGCCACATCAAGGCCGCCTTCAGTGGTCAGCTCTTCACGTTTTTCCGGTACAAAACAGGCCGCCGGCGGCGCAATTTCTTCCGCCAGTTCCAGCATGGCATCAGTAACCGCCATTTCCAGATTCATTCGGGTGGTCAGGGTCTCTGCCAGCACATAAACATCGCGGGTCTGAATATGACGGCGATCTTCCCGCGGATGGATGGTGATACCGTCTGCGCCTGCTTCTTCTGCCACAAAGGCAGCCTGAACCGGATCCGGATAACGGGTGCCGCGGGCCTGACGTAAGGTCGCCACATGATCGATATTCACCCCAAGCAGTACGCGTTTAGAATTTTTCACTTCAGACTCCTGTTGTCCGGCACCGTATACGGCACCTGTACTTAATTTGGCTTTTATACAGTAATTAACCGGCTGGCTGACTCTTAAGACGGTAGCGGTTAACGTTCACTAATTCCCGGCTGACCAGCGGCCGCTCTAACATATTATCAATGGCCTGACGCAGAATATTGCGCGCAATTTGCCAGGCCTGCGGATTAGCAGCATTACGCGCCGCAAAATCCATAATATCGCGGCCACGGAAACCTTCTGCCGCCGGACTGAACCCCTGACGCGGAATAAAACGGTAATACCCGTCCGGCTGTAACACTGCGCCAGAATCATCCTGACGCCATGAAAAACCGTAACCGCAGGCCGCCAGCAATTCAACTTCAAACAACCTGAGCCAGGGATCAGGCACAGTATTCTGAGCCAGTCCGGCAAGCGTCTGATGGTACACACGGAACAGATCAGGTAAGGCTTCGTAACGGGGTAACAGGCGGGTAAGCAGCTCGGTGAGGTAGAAAGCACAATAGAGGGAAACGCCGCTGAGCACTGGCTGACTCAGACATTCCATCGCTCTGACTTTTGGCCAATCCTGATCAGGAGACCAGCTGCCCTGCAGCAGCTGCAGCATGTCTGACGCGCGCTGACGCGGGCCGGCAACAACCGTCAGACGGCCATCCTGTTCAGAGAAAATATCCAGCAGCCATTCCTGTTCACGTAATGGCTGCCGCTGCAGGATATAAAACCGCGGCACGGATCAACCTGAGTAGTCGTCGTAACCCAGAGAACGCAGGGCACGCTCATCATCAGACCAGTTGGCCTTCACTTTTACCCACAGCTTGAGCATGACCTTACAGTCAAACAACTCTTCCATATCTTTACGGGCATCCTGACCGATCTGTTTGATACGGTAACCGCCTTCGCCGATCACGATACGTTTCTGCGAAGCACGCTCCACCAGAATCAGCGCACTGATTTCAATCAGGGTACCGCTGTGCACAAACTCTTCGATTTCCACCGTCATCGCGTAGGGTAATTCATCCCCCAGCTGACGCATGATTTTTTCCCGCACCAGCTCAGCCGCCAGAAAGCGTGAGCTGCGGTCGGTAATCTGATCTTCGGGAAAGAAGTACTGACTTTCCGGCAGATAACTCTCAATCAGCTGCTCCAGACGATCGACGTTATGTCCGGTTTTGGCACTGACCGGGACGATCTGATCAAAGTTGTGTTTTTTGCTCAACTCTTCCAGATAAGGCAGCAGGGCTTCTTTCTCACGCACGAAGTCGACTTTGTTTACTACCAGTACAACCGGTGCGCGCTGATTTTTAATGGTCTGCAAAGCCATTTCATCTTCATCAGTCCAGCGCATACGGTCGACCATCAGTACGATCAGATCGACATCCTTAACCGCCGTGGTCGCCGCCTTGTTCATGTAGCGGTTGATCGCCTTCTCCTGAATCTTGTGGATTCCGGGGGTATCAACATACACCACCTGAACGTCATTCTCGGTTTTGATTCCCAGCACCTGATGACGGGTAGTCTGTGGCTTACGCGAAGTAATGGATAACTTCTGCCCCAGAATACGGTTCATCAGCGTAGATTTACCTACGTTCGGGCGGCCAACAATTGCAACATATCCGGTACGCGTGGTCATTCGGAGCCTCCAGTGGTGTGTTCATCATCCACACCCAGCAGCTTCAGCAGTTCACTGGCAGCGGTCTGTTCCGCCGCACGACGGCTGCTGCCTTTGGCAATTATAGGCGTTGCGTATTCAGGTATCGTGCATTCCACAGTAAAAACCTGCTCATTGGTCGGCCCTTCGACATTAAGAACACGATATTTCGGCAGGCTTGAATGGTTGCCCTGCTGATATTCCTGCAAGCGTGTTTTCGGATCCTTGATCGGATCTTCCAGCGTCAGACTGTTCAGACGCGCTGCATACCAGGCCAGTACCCGTTCATTGACAACATTCTGGCCACCGTCCAGATACATGGCACCAATTAAGGCTTCCACTGTGTCAGCCAGAATGGAATCGCGGCGATGACCGCCGCTTTTCGATTCGCCGGATCCCAGCAACAGGAAATCGCCCAGTTCAAATTCACGGGCGATGGCCGCCAGAGTCTGCCCTTTGACCATGCGCGCGCGCAGGCGGCTGAGCTTACCTTCTTTAGCCTGAGGAAAGCGCCGGAACAGATCTTCAGCGATGATAAAATTCAGGATTGAGTCGCCGAGAAACTCGAGACGCTCATTATTGTGGCCACCTTTACTGCGGTGGGTCAGCGCCAGAGTAGCCAGCGCTTCATCTTTAAACGTGTATCCCAGCCGTTGGGATAATTTTAGCAGGGGGTTATTCACTATCAGAATTCTATGTGCTGATGAAAGCCGACAACCAGGTCAACATTACCGAACCAGGTATCACGGCGTTCATAGGGCCAGTCCAGTTCGAGTCGTCCACTGCGGCCTTTTTTGATGGAAAGTTCGTCGAAAGCGATGCGGATATTATTCATATTCATGCGCTGACTAAGGATGTCTTTTACAGCCTTCGGACTGGTCGTTGCGGATATATCTCCAGACTCCTTCATACCATCCAGCACGGTTGTAAGTAACTTATTATCCCAATACATAGGTATCAGGGTATAAGCTGTTTTGGCAGCTACCACTGCAATCAGCAGCAGTGCCAATATCGAAGAAAGAGACATCCCGTTTTGTCGGCGCATTTTTAATCATCCACTTTAAGAACAGCGAGGAAGGCAGACTGTGGAATTTCCACACTGCCGATTTGCTTCATCCGCTTTTTACCTTCTTTTTGTTTCTGTAACAGTTTTTTCTTACGGCTGACGTCACCACCATAACATTTGGCGGTTACGTTCTTGCGCAATGCTTTCACTGTGGTCCGTGCCACCACCTGGTTGCCCATGGCAGCCTGAATAGCAACATCGAACATCTGACGCGGAATCAGTTCTTTCATTTTCTCTGTCAGAGCGGCCCCACGTCTGCGAACGTTGTCACGGTGCATAATAACCGCCAGTGCATCGACCCGTTCACCGTTCACCAGAACGTCCAGACGTACCAGAGGCGCGGCCTGAAAACGGGTAAAACTGTAATCCAGTGAAGCAAAGCCACGGCTGGCAGATTTCAGACGGTCAAAGAAATCCATGACCACTTCCGCCATCGGAATTTCGTAACGCAGGGAAACCTGTGAACCCGTATATTGCATATCCATCTGCACACCGCGCTTTTCGATACACAGAGAGATCACGTTACCGAGGTAATCCTGCGGCACCAGAATATTACACTCTGCAATCGGCTCACGCATTTCTTCGATCGAGCCTGCATCCGGCAGTTTCGATGGATTGTCCACACTGAAGGTTTCACCCTTACGGTTGACCACTTCGTAAATTACCGTCGGTGCCGTAGTAATCAGATCCAGATCGTATTCACGCTCCAGACGCTCCTGAATAATTTCCATATGCAGCATACCGAGGAAGCCGCAACGGAAACCAAAACCCAGTGCATCGGAATTTTCCGGTTCGTAGAACAGAGACGCATCGTTGAGCGACAGTTTTTCCAGCGCATCACGGAAAGATTCAAAATCGTCAGACGTTACCGGGAACAGACCGGCATATACCTGCGGCTTAACTTTCTGGAAACCCGGCAGGGACGGTGTATCGTCCGCATATTTGGCACTAACGATCGTATCGCCGACAGGGGCACCATGAATATCTTTAATGCCCGCGACCAGATAACCCACTTCACCGGTACCCAGACGTCCGGTTTCTTCACGCTTCGGTGTAAAGATACCAAGGCCATCAACACCATGGTCCCGTCCGGTCGACTTCAGGCGAATCTTGTCACCTTTTTTGATCGAGCCGTTTTTAACCCGGATCAGCGACACAACGCCAAGGTAGGAATCAAACCATGAATCGATGATCAGCGCCTGCAGCGGCGCATCCGGATCACCTTCCGGTGGTGGGATATTAGCTACCAGATCTTCCAGCACATCCTCTACATTGAGGCCACTTTTGGCACTGCAACGCACGGCTTCAGTGGCATCAATGCCGATGATGTCTTCAATTTCCTGCGCGACTTTATCCGGATCCGCCTGCGGCAGGTCCATTTTGTTCAGTACCGGACGCACTTCCAGGCCCTGATCAATCGCGGTGTAGCAGTTGGCCACAGATTGAGCTTCAACGCCCTGAGCCGCATCAACCACCAGCAGAGCGCCCTCACAGGCAGCCAGCGAGCGGGACACTTCGTAGCTGAAGTCCACGTGTCCGGGAGTATCAATAAAGTTCAGCTGGTAGGTTTCACCATTACGGGCGGTGTAGTCCAGAGTCACACTCTGAGCTTTGATCGTAATACCGCGCTCCCGCTCGATATCCATGGAGTCCAGCACCTGAGCCTGCATTTCACGGTCGCTCAGACCGCCACAGACCTGAATAAACCGGTCCGACAGGGTGGATTTACCATGGTCAATATGGGCGATGATGGAGAAGTTTCGAATGTGGTCCAGCTGGCTCACAGAGTACAACCTGATTAGTTATTTAAATAGCGGCGAATTTTACTTGAAACGCTGCTCAATGGCTATGTCGGCCAGCTGCAGGGCACAAAAAAGCCCGGCGTAGCCGCAATGCTGTTCACTTAAGC
>NZ_DJIO01000078.1:0-11129 GCF_002433655.1 Thalassolituus sp. UBA6592
CCCCCAGGCGTTACCTGGCACCCTGCCCTATGAAGCCCGGACTTTCCTCCCCCTGCTTGCGCAGGCAGCGACTGTCTGGTCGACTCGGCGCGCATTCTAACGGAACTGCCGTCCGCTGTCTTGTTGAATGTCGGATGTTCTTTATAGGCGGATTATGTCTTACCTGCCGGTCACTGCTGTCAGCAAATCCCATTTTTGTGAACTGTTGCGGTGGGCAAATACAGCGTCAGGGATTACATTAAGCCCCTGCCGTGATGGCAGTAATGGATTAATTCTAAGGACAGATTATGAAAGCATTCAAAATCGCATTCAGCGCGGTCGGCATTTTTATGTTGTTTGCCTGTGTGTACAGCAGTATCAGCACCTATCAGTTTATTCAGCAGTCAGCGACCACCACCGGCGAAGTTCTGAAGATCGACAGTTACGTCGCCACCTCCGATGGCAGCTCACATTATATGTACCGCCCGATCGTCGGATTTATAGCCAATGGCCAGGGTTATTCGTTCGTCTCTTCCATGTCCTCCAGCTCCCCCGCCTATTCGGTTGGCGAGCGGGTCGAGGTTATTTATGACCCGGAAAATCCCGGCCGGAGTGGCCAGATCAAAGGCTTCTTTAGCCAGTGGATATTTTCAATTATCAGTGCATTGATGGGCATAGCCTTCTCGGCGGTCGGTTTAGGCATGACCTGGTATAGCATTGCCAACCGACGTAAAGCAGAACAGCTGATGCGGGAAGGTCAGCCGGTGCTGGCCAAAATCGAATCCATTGGCCATAACACCCGTTTCAGCTTTAATGGCCGCAATCCTTATCAGATTACTGCCCAGTGGCAGAATCCACAAACCTCGCAGATCCATATTTTTAAAAGCGACAATATCTGGTTTGATCCGAGCGCTTATATCGACGGTGATGATGTGCCGGTGTTAATCGATAAAAACAACCCGAAACGCTATCACGTGGATCTTTCTTTCCTGCCGAAAACAGCCTGATTTAACGCCAGACCAGCAGCTGCAAAGGTTGCTGGTCTGGCTCAATATAAATCTCTGAATAAGCACACAGGTCTGACGGCGCAATCCCTTGCTGCGGATGTTTTATCCGCTGGCTTTCCTATGCCCTTACGCCCTTAAGCCCTCAGGCCCTTACGCCTTACCCTGAATCTCCAGCGCCTTCTGGTACAGCGCTTTCTTATTCTCACCACTCAGTTCAGCCACAATGGCCGCGGCCTTTTTCGGTGGCAGTTCCACCAGCAGCAGACGGAACAGTTTATCCATATCCACTTCGCTGGCCGGTGCCGGGTCGGGGTTACCGGCAATCATCACCACAAATTCACCTTTCTGCTGATCATCGTCGGCACTGATCTGTTCGATAATCTGCGGCAAAGTGCCCGGGTAGAAGGTCTCGAAGGTTTTGGTCAGTTCACGGGCGACACAGGCCGGGCGTTCCGGTCCGAACACTTCGGCCATGATCTGCAGGGTTTCGATGATGCGGTGTTTGGCTTCGTAATACACCAGTGTGCGCGGCTCCTGCGCCTGGGCTTCGAGCTTTTCGCGCTTGCCGCCGGCTTTGTGTGGCAGGAACCCTTCAAAGGTGAAGCGGTCTGTAGGCAGGCCTGCAGCACTGAGAGCGGTGATAATAGCGCTGACACCGGGAACCGGGCTGACGTTCAGACCTTCGCTGCGCAGTGCCTGGACCAGCGGAAAGCCGGGATCTGAGATCAGCGGCGTGCCGGCATCCGATACCAGCGCCATGGTCTGACCCTGGCGCAGATGGTGGATCACCTGTTCTGTGCGCTCTCTCTCATTATGCTCATGAACTGACAGCAGCGGCTTACGGATACCCAGGTGCTGAAGTAATTTCTGGGTATGTCTGGTATCCTCGCAGGCAATCACATCAACACTGGCCAACACCTGTTTCGCTCGTTCGGTGAGGTCAGACAAATTACCAATGGGTGTCGCCACGATATACAGCGTGCCGGCCTGTAGTCTGGAAGCAGAAGTCATGCGGGGAAAATTACCTGAACCCTGGTTAAGAGGAAAACTGCGCGGAATCTGCCTGTTGCTGAGTGCCGCGGCCATCGGTCTGAGTGGCTGTTCCACCACCCCTCAACAGGGTATGGGCAGTGCCGGAGAACTGGCCGTATCGCAGGGCAATGCTGAAATATTTCAGCAGATCCGCAACGCGCTTGATGCCGGCGAGTTTGGCAATGCCGGCCTGCAATTGCAACTCCTGAGTGAACAGGATCTGCAGGGGGCCGATCTGGTGGAGTTCAATCTTCAGGCTGCGCGCCTGCATATTCTGCTGAAACAACCGGAAATGGCCGAGCCTTATTTCGACCGTTTAAGCGAGCTGTCCGGCTCTGCCACCGCGGCCCAAGAAATCCGCATCAGTCTGCTGCGTGCCAGCTGGTATGAAAGCAAAGGCGAATATCTGTCTGCCGCCCGTGAGCGCGACTTTCTCTCTGGTGGTCTCGACGGCGAACAGTACGACGATAACCATAATCTGATCTGGCAGGATCTGATGAACATGAACGAGCTGGAACTGCTGGAGTGGGCGGAAAAAATGCCCGACAGCCAGTTTGGTGGCTGGCTCGAACTGGCGTCGATTTCGCGCAATCCGCGTCTGACACTGGATGAACATCTGGCGGCAGTAAAAACCTGGCAGCAACAGAATCCATCTCACCCGGCAGCACAGAAGCTGCCAGGCGGCCTGGCATTACTGGAAGAGCTGGCTCAGACCCGTCCAAGTAATGTTGCCCTTCTGCTGCCGTTAACCGGCCCGCTGGCAAAAACCGGTGAAGCCATCCGCGATGGTTTTATGGCGGCTTATTATGAGTCGGTGAAAAAAGGCTTCGCCACGCCGGAGGTAAACATCTACGACAGCCAGTTTTATTCTGATCCACAGATTGCTTATGTGCAGGCGCAGTTAGACGGTGCACAGTGGATGGTTGGCCCGGTGAACAAGCTGCAGGTAAATAATCTGCAGTCCCAGACCAGTCTGCCGATGCCGACGCTGGCGCTTAATTACGGCGACCGCTCAGATACCGAAGCAACGCCGGACAACCTCTATCAGTTTGGTCTGGCGGCAGAAGATGAAGCTGAACAGATTGCCGAACAGGCCTGGAACGATGGCCGACGCCGGGCACTGGTGATGGTGCCACGCGGTGGCTGGGGCGAGCGCATTTTTGAAGCTTTCCGCACCCGCTGGCTGGAGCTGGGCGGTGAAATCGGTGAAACCCGTTTTTATCCGAATGTCAGCGATTACAATCCGGAAATCAAAGCCCTGCTGAACGTCGATGACAGTCAGCAGCGCTACAAAACCATGCGCAGTCTGCTGCGTGAGAGTACCGAATTTGAACCGCGCCGCCGTGAAGACGCCGACTGGGTCTTTCTGGTTGCACTGCCACAGCAGGGTCGTATGATCAAACCGGCGCTGGCGTTTAACTTCGCCAACGATCTGCCGGTGTATGCGACATCGCATGTTTTTTCCGGTGTGGTTAACAGCCAGAAAGACCGTGATTTAAACGGTGTGCGTTTCTGTGACGTGCCATGGCTGCTGGAAAGCAGTGAACTGCACGACAGCGTAGAGAGCGCGGTACCGGATGGCATGGGCGGTTATGCCCGACTGTATGCCATGGGGGTTGATTCCTTCCGTCTGTTGGCCCGTATCCGCCAGCTGGAAGTGTTCCCCTATGCACGCATGTTCGGCAGTACCGGTGCACTGACGCTGGATGATCAGCGCCGTATTCACCGTCGTACCGAATGCACTATGTTCCGCAGTGGTCAGCCTGCGCAACTGGCAGAAACCCACTGATAAACAGCACTTAATACAAGCAGTACCTATCTAATTCGACTGGCAGGGACGCCATGAATATCAGCAAAAAAATCAAAGAGCTGTTCAACAGCTCTTCCGCCTCAGCAGCAAAAACTTCCAGCCGCCATTTTGGCCATGACATTGAGTTACAGGCCGAATCCTTTCTCGCCCGTCAGGGGCTGAAACCCGTGTGCCGCAATTATACTCTGCGCAGTGGCGAAATTGATCTCATCATGCGCGACGGTGACGTATTGGTTTTTATTGAAGTGCGTTACCGCAAAGACATCAGCCACGGCAGCGGTGCAGAGAGCATTACCCCAGCCAAACAACAGAAACTGATCAAAACTGCAGAGCACTATCTGCAACAGGAATACGGCAGCCGGGTACCGGATTGCCGTTTTGACGTGATTTCAGCCAGCGGCGAACCTGTGATGTTCGACTGGCTGAAAAATGTGTTTGGCTGACAAATAATTTGACTGAAAAATGTATTTGGCTGAGGAGCGTGAGAGGCTGAGCAACCCCCAGCCTCACATGGTTATCCGCTCAGAATTTATAACCGGCGGAAAAACGCAGCGTACGCGGTTCCATCACATGATAATGCACATCTTCCACGGCTGAGGTTTCTGCCGCCAGCTGCGACTCATAGAAGTAGTCGATGTCATGATCGTCGCTGTCGAACAGGTTCAGCACATCAGCACTGAAGACCCAGTCCCGGGTTTCGTAGGCGGCTTTCATATTCACCACGGTGGTTGCCCCGGATGTCACAGAGCCATCCTCAGTAAGCGGCCGCTCACCGAAGTAACGCACGCGCACACTGCCGTACCAACCGCCAGCAAACTGTGCACTCACGCCGGCCTGAGCAACGTGCTCAATGGCACCGGGAATGTCGTTCCCTTCCGACGCATGATCTTTAAACTCAGCATCGGTCCAGGCGTATTCCAGATCCAGTGTCAGACTGTCGGTCATGCGGTAATAACCGGTGAATTCAACCCCCTGACGACGGGAAGCACGGCTGGCTTCGGTGTTACCGGCATCGCCAACAAACAAGAGTTCACTGTCGAGATCCAGCTGCCACAACGCCAGCGAGGCATTCAGGCGCTGATTCCAGAAACCGCGCAAACCAATTTCATAGCCCATGGAATCCACCAACGGATCAACCCGCTCAACAGCACTGCCGTCACCCGGATCAACGCGAATGGTCGTGCCGCGGGCATCGTTAGAGTGCAGCCCCTGACCGGCAGAAACATAGGTTTCCCACTCAGAGGAAAGCGCATAAATCAGACTGCCTTTCAGCGCGATATTATCATCACTGGCATTGCCGCTGTTTGGCGTCAGATCGACACCGTTGCTGTTAACAGCGGTGCGGGTATCCACGTCAAAGTCGTAGTAGTCGTAACGCAGACCAATGACACTGCGCAGTTTATCGCTCCAGTAGAGTGTGTTCTCAGCAAACACCCCTGTGCTCAGCTCACCCACTTCATCACTGCGTACCGTGCCCAGCCGCTGACGATTCTGAGTGTGATACAGACCCACTTCGCTGATATCGTCATAGCGCAGATCGGCACCGATACGGTTACTCATGGCCAGACCTGCAAGTTCAGTGTGCCACACATAACTGGCCTGGCCGCCGTAAATCCAGCGTTCATCCACCTGCTCAAACTGATCGCCGTTCACAGGATCATCGAGGTAATAAGTAAAGTTGGACCAGAGCTTCATGTCGTAGCGGATGGCATAGGCTGACAGCTGCAGGCCGTCTTTGTGCCACGCGGTGCTCAGACTGTAACGGCTGCTTTTACCGCCGACACTGTCATCCAGCGAGCCCAGCTCATCGATCAGGCCGCTGTTCACAGCGCGCTCAGGAATCTGATCGGCGCTGTTCCAGCTGTTGTCGTAACCCATAAAGGTCAGCGACCAGTCTCCACCGCCAAGCTTGCGGCTGTGCTTTAACAACAGACTGGTTTTATCCAGATCTTCGTCGATATCACGCCATGGGCCGTCGTAGGTATTGCGTTCCACCGCGTACAGCCAGTCGCCGCCGGCAGCCTGCACACTGTCCATAGCCAGTGCGCGATAATAATTGTCCTGCCCGGCAGTCAGTTGCAGAAGACCATGGTCCAGCTGGCTGGCCGTGTTCAGGCTGGCACTGCCGGCGCCGGAAAAATCGCCCACATCAGCGTAGTAACTGCCCTTTTGATAGGCGATGGATTCAATTGCTTCGGGAATAATAAAGTTAAGATCGGTATAGCCCTGACCGTGGCCATGGGTACGCATATTGACCGGCATACCGTCGACAAAAGTGGCGAAGTCTGTGCCGTGATCCAGATTAAAACCGCGCAGAAAATACTGGTTGGCCTTGCCGGTGCCGCTGTGTTGGGTGACCACCATGCCCGGCACCATTTCCAGTACTTCGCCGGTGCGCAGCAACGGACGCAACGCAATTTCCTGCTGTGAAACATAGCCCTGAGATGCTGAACTGGCTTCGCCAATCAATGCTCCGCGACCATTAACCACCTGAGAAGAAAGCTGCGCAGGCGTCTGCTGGTTTTCTGACTGGGCTTCCGACTGGGCTTCCGACTGAGTCTCTGCTGCAATCTGAGATGGGGCAGCCTGGGCTAAAGCCGGAACGGCCAATGCCGGGACTGCGCACATCACTCCGGCAAAGATGGGTTTCATATCTTGCTCCGTTTCATTTAATGATAATATCCACAGGATATAAGCGGAGCCCAACACCGATAACCTGTCGGTTTTCCCACTTGCTGACAATAAACACCTGAACACGCAATGAAACCAACGACTGAACTCAAGCGCTGGCTCGGCATTGGCCGCAAACGTAACCGCACACCGGAACTGGGTCAGCGCGAACTGGCGCTGATGGAAATCCTGTGGAAGCATGGCAGCCTGTCTGCCCGTGCCGTGCAGCAGCAGCTGGCCGGTGACATCACGCTGAGCACAGTGCAAAGCACACTGGAGCGCCTGCACCGCAAAGAATTACTGCAACGCCATAAACAGGGCCGTGCGTTTGTTTACACCGCAGCAACCAGCAAAAGCGGCATTATCAGCAGTTTATTGCACGATATTGCCGACGATCTCGGCGACGGTGATATGAATGTGATGGTTTCCGGGTTTATGGATTACCTCGGCAGTGCCGATGCCGGAATACAGCAGCAACTCACTGATACCATCGCTGGCGCCCGGCAAAGTAACGTTAACAGCGCAGGCGAACAACCACAGACCAGTCATCCCAAACCCTGTCGCCCCAAAACCTGTCACCACAGGGATGACTGAACTCTGATGAGTGAATTCAGCGACATCATCATCAGCGGCGTTGTGGTTTTGCTGTTGTCTTCAGCATTGTCCTCTGTATTTTCTTCGCTGCTCAGCAGACTGTGTTTTTCCCGGCCGGTGAACACTCAATCGCAAACATCGCAGGCACCATTATCCGCAACAGCGCAAACCCGGCTGCTGACCTTATGGGCGCTGCTACCCTGGCTGACCGTGCTGTGGGTGACGATTTTTCTGGTACACCCGGGACTGGCCGGCTTTCTTTTTCACGATCATTGTCATGGCGATGTCTGTGGCCCGCATATTCCGGATGTTGGCCACGCCTCGCTCAGCGCCGGTGTTATTGCCACACTGATTACCTTTGCGATTGCTGCTCTGCTGTTTGCCACTGTCCGCCGCCTGCAGAAAAATCATCAGCGCCTGCAGACCATCCGCCAGCTGAGCAAAGAAGACAGCCTTAATCAGGTACAGTTAATTGATTCACCGTTATTGCTGGCCTGGTGCGTGGGTCTGTGGCGTCCACAGGTATTTATCTCGCGGGGTCTGACAGAAACCCTGAACGATGAGGAACTGCAGCTGGTGCTGTTGCACGAATTCAGCCATGCCATGCACCGCGACAATCTGAATAAACTCCTGCTCAGAACGGCCACCGTGCTGTGGCTGCCACCTGCCCGCCGCCGTTTACTGCAACGATTTGCCGCGGCCTGTGAGTTGCGCAGTGACCTCGCAGTGATTAAGCAGGGTTTCAGCCGTGCGGATATTCAGCGGGTGTTGGGCAAACTGCAGTCCCCCTGCCAGCCCGGTGATTCAGCTGACGCACAGAGCAATGACCGGCATCAGCGCAGCGACATGGCTGCGACTGTTAACATACGCCAAACAGCAACGGATACAGCCACTGATACAACAACCCACTCAGCAACCGGCATAACTGACGACACTGACGTGCAGACTGACTTTCCTGTTGCTGCATTTATCGCCAGCCTGTTGCTGCTGGCGAGCCAGATCGCATTTTTCAGTTATTTTGCTCATCCGGTTCTGGATATGCTGTTTCTGTGAGAATAAATGTTATTTGGCATTGTCTGACAGCTTGATTATGATGCGTCCTGCAATTGAAGGAGCCTTATTGTGCAAGACAGAATTATCGGCCATTTTGGCGCCAGTATTGAGACCAAAACCCTGGCCGCAGAACAACTGCCTCCGTATATCGAGCAGGCCGGGCAGGTTATGGTTAACGCTCTGCTGAGCGGCGGTAAAATCCTGAGTTGTGGTAACGGTGGTTCCGCCGGTGATGCCCAGCACTTTTCGTCAGAGCTGCTGAACCGCTTTGAGCGTGAGCGTCCGGGCCTGCCTGCCATGGCACTGACCACAGATGCTTCGACCGTGACTTCGATTGCCAACGATTACAGCTATAACGAGATTTTCTCCAAGCAGATTCTGGCGTTAGGCAATGCCGGTGATGTGTTACTGGCGATTTCCACCAGCGGTAATTCTGCCAACGTGATTCAGGCCATTCAGGCAGCTCACGAACGTGATATGACCGTGGTTGCTCTGTCCGGTAAAGACGGTGGCCATATGGGCTCCCTGCTGACCCGTGACGATGTCGAAATCCGCGTACCAAGCAATGTGACTGCGCGCATTCAGGAAGTTCACCTGCTGGCCATTCACTGTCTGTGCGATATGATCGACTGCTCGCTCTTCGGCGAAGAGTAGCCTCAGTAACGCTACTGCAGACAGATATAAAAAAACCGGCAACTGCCGGTTTTTTTATATCTGAAAGAATCCGGTCAATTAATGACCGCCATCGTCTTTCAGACGATTAATACCCAGCGCTTTCAGCGTGTATTTTTCATACACAGGCTCACTGGAGCCGGTTTTCATCTTACGCATAAAGTATTTTTCAAAGGCGATTTTAGCCAGATGCACCCACTTACCTTTCTTAAACCAGGTCACGTTGCGGGGTGGAATCTGCGGAATCGCTACGAACGCTGCACCGGTATTACCCATGTCGGCCAGACAGATAGCGCTCCAGGTACCACGGTGGTTGGCTTCGCCTTTGCCATCCAGATCCGCTGACAGGTTGTGGGCAATGGCAGTCATCATGGATTCGATCATATAACCGGTTTTTGGTGTGCCGAGCGGTACCGGTGTTTCTTCAATCGGTGGAATCGCTACACACACGCCGGCAGAGAAAATATTTTTAAAGGTTGGGTTACGCTGATATTCGTCGATGATGACGAAGCCTTTCGGATTCACCAGACCTTCGACCCCAGCCACCGGATCAACACCGGCAAACGGCGGCAGCATCATGGAATGCTTAAACGGCAGCTCGTGTTGTTTTTTCAGACTGCCGTCGTCGTTCACTTCATCCACATACATCATGCCATCTTCAATTCTGGTCACTTTAGCGTTGGTGATCCATTTGATATGACGGTTACGCAGTTCGGATTCCATCATGGATTTGGAATCACCCACACCGCCCAGACCCAGATGGCCGATATAAGGCTCACTGGTGACATAGGTCATCGGCACGCGGTCACGGACTTTTTTCTTGCACAGTTCACGGTCGAGAATAAAAGCGTATTCATAGGCCGGACCAAAACAGGAAGCGCCCGGTAGCGCACCAACAATCGCCGGGCCGGGTTCATCGATCAGGGCTTTAACGTTGTCATAGCAGGTTTCAGAGTGATCCAGCGTACACACCGACTGAGTAAAACCACCGTGCGGGCCAGCGCCTTCCACGGCGGCAAAGTTCAGCTTAGGTCCGGTACAGATAACCAGATAGTCGTAATCTTCGACGTCACCGTTGGCCAGGGTAATTTTATTGGCGTTGGCATCAATGCTCACTGCTGCCGAAGCAATAAATTCGATCCCCTTCTTTTCCAGGTATGGGCGGATCTGAAAACTGACTTCCGGACGCTCACGCCAGCCCACCGCAATCCAGGGGTTAGACGGAACAAACTGGAAGTCTTCTTTGTCGTTAATCACCGTCACCTGATGCTCTTTGCTCAGGATTTCGCGGATTTCATACGCGCCTGCCATGCCGCCGGTACCGGCGCCAAGAACGATTACTCTGGCCATAACTGCCCCTTATTGTTGTGCTCTGTTGTTTTAGGTGTAGCAGGTAAAAGAGCAAAGGAAATGCCAAATATAACTGAATAGGCATAAAGTTTTAGATGCAGATGCAACCTGCTGATTTCTGGCAGTTTTTGCGGCAGGACCACACAGGCCAATGGGAATTACAGGCATTCACAGCAAACAACCTGACACTGAGCTGTCAGAACTGTGACAGATATGTCAGTCGTTGCCCGCCTGTGTAGCAGAGCCTGACACAGAGCCACACGCAGGACATTGAGGGCGCTTTTTAATCGCCCAGCGGCGCCAGTCGGACGCCAGCGCATCAAAGGTCAGTAATGTCTGATTCAACGAGCGGCCACTGCCCGCCAGCCATTTCAGTGCCTCAAGGGCCTGCATACTGCCCATAACACCGACCAAAGGAGAGAGCACACCGCTCTCGGCGCAGCTGAGCTGATCGTCACTGAGCTGCGGATAGAGACAGGCGTAACAGGGGGAGTCGCTGTCTGCCGGATTAAACAGGGTAATCTGACCGGAAACACCAACAGCTGCGGCAGAAATCCACGGCACACCAGCCTGCAGGCAGACCCGGTTCAGGGCATAACGCACGGCGGCGTTGTCAGTACAGTCGATTACCAGGTTAATGTTTTCCGCAGACAGCTGCTCACGAAACCATTCATCGTCCGCCCTGACCTGCAGCGCGTTCACATGGACCTCCGGGTTGAGCGCCGCCACAGATTCCAGCGCCGACTGTACTTTGCTTTTGCCAACATCGGCGCTGCTGTGTAATGGCTGGCGCTGCAAATTGGAAAGCTCCACCAGGTCATCATCCACCAGCGTCAGCTTACCCACGCCGGAGGCAGCCAGATACTGCACCACCGGACTGCCAAGACCGCCAAGACCGACGACCAGTACATGAGCGGCCAACAGTTTTTCCTGACCGTCGATATCCATCTGCGGCAGCATAA
>NZ_DJIO01000169.1:0-7582 GCF_002433655.1 Thalassolituus sp. UBA6592
AGCCCGTCCGGCGAGAGGGGTAAGACCCCTCTATGAGGACAAGCGGCCTGACAATTTTCGAAAATGCTTAAATAGAAATTTGTGGGACAGCAATGGCCATCATGGCAGCCCTTTTTCCGCTTGAGCGCTGATTGAAGATTCTCTAAGCTACTTCAAAAGAATTCTTCGTCGTGCATGCTCATGAATCTCCGCTCCTCCAGACGCACAGCATCACCGGCGACAGGTTCGAGACAGGCCATAAAGCGGTTAGCGTAACAATATTTTATAGTCATACCGTTCTGAACCGCCGGTGTTTGTGGCGCATAGGTCCATGAATGTTCCGGGAGTTCATTCAGATCAACCACCTGCACGTTCCAGTCTCTGCTGTAGGTAACCATATCGGTATAGTAAACCGCACCATTAAACAGGAATTGTATGAATTGAAGATCATGCTCTTCATCATCAGAAATCAGCTCACCATCCAGAGTAAAGGACAGTTCATCCTGTGACATAGCAATTCTGCTCGGAAGGTTTAACTGGTTATCCGATTGCGCAATGTCAGTGTCTGCTTCACTGGCGAAGACACTGAAATCGGTTCTGGTTTCCTCCGATCCTTCTTCGACAACATTGCTGGCGAAGAGAGAATATCTCATCTCGAACATATCACCTTCGGTACGCAGTTCAGCAGGAATCTGAACAAATACATCGCCACTCCGATCCAGCTCCATCGCATCATCACTGTTCGGCATACGGTAGAGAACCTCAATATTGGCGTTCACTTTATCCGCTGTTGTTGTTTCCTGCGTTGTGGAAAGATCAATATTCAGATCAATATTCAAATCCCAGCCATCGAGTTCAGAAATATCAAGCAGCGTTTTAAAGATATATTCAGTGCCAGTGTTGTCGTCCTCTGTAATGCTCAGAGCTGGTACGTTCTCCGACAGGACGTACGGATCAAGAAAATAACCAAGGTGGTAATAGCCTGTAGATTCAAAGCTGTTTGCGATCACCATATCACCAGCGCGCTGAGACTCTACCCGCAAGGCTCTGACGTCAACGCCTGAAAGGCCGCAATCCAGATTGCCCAGGTCCATATCCTCAACCGGGGTCAGCTGATATACCGCTGTGCCAAACTGGTAGCCACTGACGGTATTGGTACAGGTAGAAACAATGGTGACGGTTTGTTCATCCGGCACAATAATGTCAGCCAAATCATTATAAACAGTCCAGACATCATCCAGTTTTGCCGCCACATATAACTGCACATTTTTATCAAGGCTTGGCAGATAATTAAAGCTCAGCGTGTGCGGACCAACAGGTTCCTCTTCATCCGGCACAATATCATCAGTTAATGGATCATTTTCAGATATCGTGTCGGTACTGTCAGAATCTCCTCCACACGCTGTCAGCCAGAATGGGCTGGACAGAATGACTGCTGAAAGAAGAAGGTTTTTTCTCATCGACTTTTTTCCTGTCAATTAATAAATCAACAGTAAACTTAGACAAAAAAGGCTAGGCTATAAGGAAATTATTCTGAACAATAACGGCGGGATGTTGCGAAAAAAGATAAGGTGTTTTTTTTAATACGGGCTAGCTGATCGAAAAACAACCAACCAAATAAAGTCGATTAATTTTGTCAGAAATTGTGCATAAAACAACCTGATTAATTTTCACTCAGCCAAAGCAGTGCCTGCTGCTTATCGCTAAATGCTTCCATTCTTCCTGCAATAAACCAGCTGCCGATTTTCGCTGCCCATTCCTGCCAACTGCCCAATCCTGTCCGTTGTCCATATAATGCAATGCGGGTGAATTCTTTACCGTGCTTCAGGCCAATACGCAGATCATCCCAGGCCGCATGCAATTCCCAGCCATCGAATTCGCTTGCGTCGAACAGGAGTTTTATCTGCGGGTGTTCTACAGCGGCCAGCGCTGACTCCAGCATCGGCGTGAACTGACGATAGTCATCGTGGGTTAATTTACCGATGGCTTTGATGACCACAAAAATCAGATCACCGTGAGTTTCGATACCAACAGACAGACCATGATGATGTCGGTTCATCAACTACTCTCCTTTTTATGTACGACGACAGCCATTGGCTGCAATCTGGTTGCAGCAAGCTTATGACTATCCCCCCGATCACAACACTGCCTGCAGACATTCGCAGAATAAGGCCACGGCTTCGGCATTACGCGGATGCTTTCGGTGAATGGCGCTGTAGGTATTAGCGTAGCTGTAGCGCTCCGGTAACAACGCCTGCAGTTTCTGATCATAACCCCAATTGCGCACCATGTGCTCCGGTAGCATGCCCAGATAATGGCCACTGAGAATCAGCGCCGCCCGCGCCTCCTGATGATGCGCCCGGGCCTGCCGGTTCCACAGACGCACATCCGGCGACACTTCCCGCCCGGGCATTAAGCGCGGCGATTCGACAAACTTAAACTCAGCCAGATCCGCCGGTTTAACATTGGCTTTGCCGTACAGCGGGTGATCTTCGCCGCAATACAGATTCATCAGCTCATCGAATAATGGCAGCGTTTCCAGCTCGGCAAATTCCTGCAACAGTACTGTGACACCAAGGTCGGCTTTTTTGTCCAGCACCGCGCTGGTAACGTCATCGGAGGATAAGGTGGTGATTTCCACTCGCACGTCCGGCGCCAGGTCGGAGAAACGGCCTAACGCTTTTACCATGGCGGAATCCGGGCCACCGGGCAGGTGCTCGGCGCAGGCCAGGTGCAGTTCGCCCAATAAACGCTGATGGGAGCGGTTGATCTGCGAACGGAACTGATCCACGGCGCTGAACAGCTCATTGCTGGCGTTGTACACCACCCGCCCCTGTTCGGTCAGACTGAAGCCGCCGCGGCCACGCTCACACAGGCGCATATCCAGCCGGCTTTCGAGATCAGCGATATAGTTAGAGATGGTGGAGTTGGCCAGATTCAGACGCAGCTCAGCAGCGCTGATGCCACCGCTTTCCGCCACGGCACGGAACACCCGCAGCAAACGCAGGTCCAGATCTGTCAGCTGGCCCGGTAAGGCCGCCTTTTTCCGCCCCATAACGGCCTCCGCACGGGTGTTTTGCAGGATTGATTTACTTTTGCATATCCAAAAGTAAAAACTTTTAAATCATTATATAAAGCAAAGATAGCCAGGGCTATCGTTAGCGTTAATTGAGGAGATTTTTATGCAACTGAAAGACAGCGCTTTACTTCAGACCCAGGGCTTTATTAACGGCCAGTGGCGTGATGCTGCCGGCGGTAAAACCTTTGACGTAACCAACCCGGCAACTGGCGAAGTTCTGGCTCAGGTCGCCGATATGGGCGCAGATGAAACCCGCGAAGCCATCGCTATCGCCGAGAAAGCTCAGATCGAATGGCGCGCCAAAACCGCCAAAGAGCGTTGCGATATCCTTGAGCGCTGGTACGACCTGATGATGGATGCCAAAGAAGATCTGGCCATCCTGATGACCGCCGAACAGGGCAAGCCGCTGGCCGAAGCCCGTGGTGAAGTAAACTATGGCGCGTCCTTCCTCAAATGGTTCTCCGAAGAAGGTAAACGGGTTTACGGTGATGTTATCCCGCAGACCCCGGACCGCCGTGGTCTGGTCATCAAACAGCCAATCGGTGTCGTGGCCGCTGTTACTCCATGGAACTTCCCGAATGCCATGATCACCCGCAAAGTCGCACCGGGTCTGGCGGTGGGTTGCACCTTTGTGCTCAAGCCTGCCGCTGAAACACCACTGTCTGCTCTGGCCATCGCCGAGCTGGGCAAACGTGCCGGTCTGCCGGATGGCGTGTTCAACATTATTACCGGTATGGATGCACCGGCCATTGGTAATGAAATGACCTCCAGCCCGATCGTGCGCAAAGTGACCTTCACCGGTTCCACCCCGGTGGGCAAACTGCTGATGAAGCAATGTGCCGACACAGTAAAACGTACCTCCATGGAACTGGGCGGCAACGCGCCGGTGATCGTGTTTGATGACGCAGATCTGGATAAAGCGGTTGATGGCGCAATTGCGGCGAAATACCGTAACTCAGGTCAGACCTGTATCTGTTCTAACCGCATGCTGGTTCAGGCCGGAATTTACGACGCCTTCGTCGAGAAATTCGCCGCCAAAGTAAAAAACTTCAACGTCGGTAACGGCCTGCTCGATGGCACTACGCACGGCCCACTGATCACCACCAAAGCCGTTCAGGGCGTGGATGAAAAAGTAAAAGCCGCCGTAGCCGATGGTGCAACCGTAGTAATCGGCGGTAAGCCGGGCGCACAGGGCGACCACTTCTACGAACCAACCGTACTGACCAATGTGAATTCCTCCATGCGCGTGTTCCGTGAAGAAATTTTCGGACCCGTGGCACCGGTATTTAAATTCGATACCGAAGCTGAAGCCATCGCCATGGCCAACGACACCGAGTTCGGTCTGGCATCTTATATGTACACCCAGGATATGGGCCGTATTTTCCGCGTATCCGAAGCGCTGGAATACGGCATGGTCGGCGTGAACGAAACCGCCATCAGCTCCGAAGTCATTCCATTCGGTGGTGTTAAAGAATCCGGCCAGGGTCGTGAAGGTTCCAAATATGGCCTCGACGACTTCCTGGAAACCAAATACATCTGTATCGGTGGTATCAACCAGGCGTAAGCGCGCCACCTATGCAGCAGTAACCGTCATCCAGCGGAAGAAAACGTTACGCGCGCCGGGCAGGCATAAGCAGACGACGAAGCACAATTGAGAGAACGCATTCAGTTTTCTCAATAAACCTTCTGAATCTGCTTTAACGAGGCCTCCCCGAACGCAGTAGTTTTATCGGCGCATTGTTAAGCAGAGATAATATGAGCACAATCATCTACCCAACCACCAACCTGAAAACCGGCGAAAACCTGATCCTCGAAAAAGGTGACGGCGTTTACGTGTACGACAACAATGGCAATAAATACCTCGAAGGTATGGCTGGCCTGTGGTGTACCTCTCTGGGTTACAACAACCAGGAGCTGATCGACGCAGCAACCCAACAGCTGCACAACCTGTCGTACTCACACATGTTCGGTGGCAAAAGCCATCAGGTGGGTATGGATCTGGCGGAAAAACTGGCGGCCATGATTCCGGTTGAAAATGCGCATATTTTCTTCGGTAACTCAGGTTCTGATGCTAACGATACCCAGATCAAACTGCTGCATTACTACTTTGCCGCCATCGGCAAACCGGAAAAACGTAAGATCATTTCCCGCAAACGTTCTTACCACGGTATTACCGTTGCTTCAGCCTGTTTAACTGGTCTGGAAGTAAACCACACCAACTTCGATCTGCCGGTAGAAGCGCTGGGCATTACTCACACCGACGCACCTTATTACCTGCGTGAAAAACTGGCTGGCGAAAGCGAAGCTCAGTTCGTTGACCGCATCGTCGGTAACCTGGAGAAACAAATTCTGGCCGAAGGTCCGGAAACCGTAGCCGCCTTTATTGCTGAGCCAATCACCGGCGCCAGCGGCGTGATCATCGCACCAGACGGTTACTACGAAAAAGTGCAGGCACTGCTGAAAAAATACGACATTTTCTTCTGGGCTGACGAAGTGATCTGTGGCTTTGGCCGTACCGGTAACGACTTCGGCTCCACCACCATGGGCATCAAGCCGGATATGATGAGCATGGCGAAACAGCTGTCTTCTGCTTATCTGCCAATTTCTGCTGCCGCCATCCGTGGTGATATGTACGACGCCATCGTAGAGCCAAGCAACCAGCTGGGTGTCTTTGGCCACGGTTACACCTATTCCGGTCACCCGGTTGCCTGTGCTGTTGCCCTGAAAACCCTGGAAATTTACGAGCGCGACAACATCTTCGCCAAAGCCGCAGAAACCGGTAAATACCTGCAGGAAAAACTGCAGGCATACGCGGATCACCCATTAGTGGGTGAAGTACGTGGCCGCGGCTTAATCGGCGCCATTGACCTGCACAACAAAGCCAAAGATGAAGCCTTCCCGGCGGCTGTGTCTTATCACCTGGCTAAAGCCTGTCAGGACCAGGGCCTGATTCTGCGCGCCGTAGGCGGCACCGCAATCGCCTTCTGCCCACCACTGATCATCACCACCGCTCAGATCGATGAGATGATGGAGAAATTCGCCAAAGCCATCGAAGTGACAGAAGCCTACGTGAAAGCGGAAGGACTGATGTAAGCGGCTGCTACGGCTGCTACTACTGGGCTGCTACTACTGAATAGCCGCATACATTCTGAAAGACAAAAGGCCCTGCGGGGCCTTTTTTGTTTCTGGCGAAGTGCTCTCTGGCGAAGCTCTCTGTTGGAACCACTGGCTCCCTATCTGAACCACTACAGACACATACGCGAATCGACACCCTCGGGTCTTAAATACAACGAATGCAACTGACAGGTAAACGCGACCGCGCGCAAAACAAATAAATTGCAGGACGGACTTCAGCCCCGAAAGCATGACGGATACGACGGTGCACTATGGATTATTGCCGGAATAGAACTGGCGGTAGGTAGGGCCAAGCCCGCCAAATCAAGCCCACCAAATCAAGCCCGCCGAATCAAACCCACCGAATCAAACCCACCGAATCAAACCCTCTGAATCAAGCCCGCTAAAGCAATCTACGGGCTCTGCATCAATCCATTATCGAAATAACTGTAGGGTGCGCAATGCGCACCAATTTAAACTGTCTGTGCATACAGTATATTTTTAAAGAATCAGGAAATCCGGCACACTTTACATTTGGCCTTGCTCGTTTTCCCAGAGAGTAGTAACTTAAACTTCAAATGAATCAATAACTTGCCCTCAGAATTGCAAAGAGGATTATAGGTTTATGTGCGCAGCATGCCGGAGTTAACAGGCGTGCGCGTTTTTCTGGCAGGGAATTTTGAGTTATGGAAGATTTCTCAATTAGGTCAATGAGTTACGTGAGCTTTCTCAAAAGATTCACCCAGGATAAATGTGCGTGCATACTAATAAGCTGTTAGGAATACGAATGAGCAAAGGAGAAAAGTTGAAGAAATTCGCAATAACACTATTTTCACTCGCATGTTTAGGCGGGCTAGGATACTTGGTTTGGATTATTGGTGAAAATTTCTTCTCGTGGGTTAAAAGTCTCGACAAAGAAGTTGCGGCAGCAGGTATTACTGCCCTTATTGGTTTTATTGGTCTTCTTTACGTGCAATGGAATTCCAAAGCTAAGGAAATATCGGATAGTCACAGACCTGCGAAAATTGAAGTTTACGAGACATTCTTCGATATAGTAGAGCGCTTTATGTCGGCCGAGGATTCTGATGTCGAAGATCTTGACCCAGAAAGTGAGGAATTCCCTCAAGAGCTGAAGGATCAATTTACGAAGCTATCGAGAGGAATGATTGTTTGGGCTTCTCCACAGGTTATAAAGGCTTGGAGTGAATTTAGGGAAAAAGCTAATGATCGAAAAACTCCAGTCGAGACATTGTTGGCAGTTGATAAGGTTCTTCAAGCGATAAGGGCTGACTTAGGTAATAGTAATTTTGGTTTAAAGCGTGGAGATGTAGTTAAACTATATCTCAGTAACCCTGGCGAAGTTGATGTTTAGTGCCAATGAATTCCTAACAAGCGACTGTGATTCAACCG